>NZ_JWLN01000011.1:0-193858 GCF_000814065.1 Pseudomonas sp. C5pp
AGCCCTTTCGCGACACAAGGCCGCTCCTACAGCGAGTCATGTTGCTAAGCTGTCGGCGACACATGACAAAGGGAGTTGCTCATGTCCGCCCAACTGGTCGCCGCCAAGGCATGCCTTGATTTTCTCCACACTGACAGCGTGCAGCTGACGGTACCGCTGACCGCCCTGCAAGCCTACTGCGCCATGACCTCGGACGTCCCCGGCTGGCTGGCCTTGGCTTTTCACGTTCACGACTTCATCTCACGTCGTTTCAATGTCGCCGATATCCACGGCTTCACTCGCCGCGATCCAGAGCATGTACCAGCCGTCGGCGAGGGTCTGGACTTCTTCACTGTCGAGGCCATCAGCGACCAGCAACTGGTGCTGACCTCGCGCGATACGCACTTGGCCGTCATGGTCTGCATGGATGTGTCGACAGGGGAGTGCGGCTTCCCGCAGTTGAACGTGACCACCTCGGTGAAGTGCTTCAACACCTTTGGGCGTTTGTACATGGTACCGGTTGGATGGGTTCATGGCGTGATCGTGCGGCGGATGCTGAGCAACTTGCAGGGCCATCGTTTCGAGCGTCGATAAGCAGCAGATTCTTACCTGATAAACCAGAATTTTTACCTGATGTTGTAGGTAATTTCCCAAAGTTTGCTTTGGTTGGTGCGTGCTATTGCGTGGCTTGGCGCCGGGAACTAGTGTCAACCGGGCCTTGAGGCGACAGCGCTAAACCGCCGTGCGCTTTTCAGGCACAACCGCAAGACGACAATGTCAGAGCGTTGTCGTTATCAGCCCAAACATTACCAGGGAGAGGTAAGCATGGCTTTCGATGCTTATATTCAAATCAACGAAATCGCTGGTGAGGCGCTGGACGAGCAGTTCACTAACTGGATCGAGATCGCTGGCTATAAGTTTGGTGCCAACCAGAGCACCTCTGCCACCGCCAGTTCTGCGGGCGGCGCATCATCAGGTCGCACCACCCTCACCAACTTCTCTTTCACCAAGCACCTGGACAGCGCCAGCTGCAAGCTGCTGGAAGCCAGCTGTGCCGGCCAGCACCTGAAAGAAGTGAAGTTGGTGCTGTGTCGTGCGGGTGGCGACAAGCTCAAATACTACGAGGTCGTCCTCGAAGAAGTGATCATCGCTGACTACACCCAGAGCGCCAGTGCCGGCGTGCCGATCGAGGTGGTGCAACTGAACTATGGCCGTATCAAGACCACTTACACACGGCAGAAGCGCCTCGACGGCAGTGCCGGCGGCAATGTGACCGGCGGCTGGGATCGCATCAGCAACAAGAAATATGCGTGAGGTGCGACCATGTCCGAGGCACGTAGCTTTATCAATCTCCAGGCGCAATCGTATGAGTCGCTGAAGGCCGGCACGCCGATGTCGGCCAATCAGCGGGCCAAGTTTGATGTGTTGAATGCGCATATTGTTAATAGCGTCGTTTTCCCTGGCGAACTCGTGATCGTGGGTGATCCAAGCACTCCCTCCTGCACTAGTCATGAAGCTTTTCTCATGGGTAAGGCGGCTGCGATACACCTTGATATCGAGTTGAACGGAGGGGGAATCGATGGATTCTTCCTAGAGAACTATGACCTGTTGCAGAGCTTGTTGACCCGTGCGTCTATAGGTGCAGGTGCAGCCAGTGATGCCTGGAGCAAGCATCTTGAGGCTATTAAGAAAACGCTAGAGGAGATTGATCAACTGCATCGAAAATATTTGCATCAAGGTACGTTGAAGGCGCGTAATGATTTCTACGCGAAACGCACGGATTTGTTTTTGAGATTAGAGACTCAGCTGAATAGCATGGCTGCGTATGGGGCGGGGCTGCGAAATCAGGGTAAGATAAAAAAAGCGCTGGGAATATCTACCAAAAGCTTTCTGCACACTGGCGAGATCAATGGCTATGCAGAAAAAATCGCGGGCGTGACGAAAGCGGCGAGTTGGATAAAGAAAGGGACATATTTAGGTATGGCGCTTGATGTGGCTTCAACCGAACTGTCCATTCGTAATGCTTGCACGCTTGGACGGGAAGAGGATTGTAGAAGGGCTAAGTATGTCGAGAGGAGTTCTCTCGTGGGAGGTTGGGGGGTTGGAGGAATGGCTGGATATGCTGGTGGTTTCTTAGGGCCGATTGCGTGTGCTGCTGTGGGTATTCCTACAGCAGGTGCAGGGGCTGTCGCTTGCGTGGTGCTCGGCGGGGTGGCTGGAGGTAGTGTAGGTGGGGCGTTAGGAGAAATGGGTGGCGAGTTTCTTGGAGAAGTTTTATATGAGGTGCTGTAATGACCAATGTGCAGGTCGCGGTGCTCGGAGTGTGTTTGTTTGCATCACCATTTTTAATGTTTGGAACGTGGATTGTAATTGCATACCGCTTCCTTGATAAGGTCGAGGCAAGCTTCTCAAATAGTCCCATGGTTGTGGGAAACAAAGCAATGTATGCCCGTGCTGGTATGCTTGGGCAGATTATGCGTTTGGGGTCAGTTTCCGCGATGCTATCAATGAAGGGTTTTTGCATTCGCAAAGGTATGTTGGACAGTGAAGATGTCCGCAATGCCCCTCAAAGCCTTAAAAAACTACTGGTTTGGTTATGGCATGCTCACGTGCTGCTTTTTGTCTTGCTGGCTATGTTCTGTGTTTGGATAAGGTTTCTGAGATGACGGGTGTATATTAATGAAATCGGGTTGGTCACCAGTCTGGACCCGTTCTCCGCCTTATTCAAATACATCCGTATAGTCAGCAAATACACCGGTAACCCGATGCCACGATCAACAACGCCGCATAAGGCTCCGCCGCCGCGAAACAGCAGTTGCTTAGCGGGGTGGCGTTGAGCGCACGTTATCGCGGGCAGTATTTACAAGCATAGACGCCAGGGGGCGTAACAGACATGCTGGAGAACGAAACCTTCAATCGACTCGGAACCAATCATAAAATATCGGCGTGCATCTACAATCTGATCCTCGGCGCAGTACTGCTGTGGGGCTTCTTCGTCAACTGGTATCTGGTAATCACGGTGCCGCCCGATATTGTTCGGTCCATCCCCATGATGCTGTTCCTGGTTGGCTACTTGATCACCGCGCTAGCGGGTGTCGCGATCATCTTCAAATCTGAAAAGCCGTTGTACAGTTTCCTCGGCTACAACCTGATCGTGATTCCGGTCGGGTTGCTGCTTGTCATCGTCCTCCCAAAGTACTCACATGAAAACATCGTGAATGCCTTGCAGGCGACCGTCTTGCTAACCGTTACCATGATGTTGCTGGGGTCTGTATTCCCCCGCTTCTTCAAGCGCATCAAGGCGTCATTATGCATAGCTTTGATAGCTGTGATCTTCGTTGAATTGGCGCAGGTTTGGTTATTCGGTATCCATCTCGGGGTAATGGATTGGATCACTGCACTGATCTTCTGTGGCTATATCGGGGTTGATTGGGGGCGTGCGAACCAGATTGAGCGTACCGTGGATAATGCAATAGACAGCGCTGCATCGCTGTATCTAGACATTATCAATCTGTTTCTGCGGGTCTTGCGGATCATGTCCAAGAAGTGAGTTGCCCAGGTGGCTTAATGCCCAGGCCGCATGGCGGCCTGGGCAAGCTTTCAAGCCTTGTTCAAATACATCCGCGTAGTCAGCAGATAAACCGGCAGCCCCGACACTACGATCAGCAACGCCGCATAAGGCGCTGCCGCCGCGAACTCGACGTTGGCCGTATGCGCCCACACCTCGGTGGCCAGGGTGGTCATGCCGGTCGGGCTGAGCAGCAAGGTAGCTGTCAGTTCCTTCATGGCATCCAGGAACACCAGGGCAAAAGCTGCCGCCATGGCCGGGAAGATGATCGGCAGGGTCACCCGGCAGAACGCGGCAAAGCTGCTCGCGCCCAGGGTCCGTGCCGCTTCCTCCAGGGTAGGTGAAGCCTTGTTCAGTGCGGTGCGCACCGGCGACTGCGCCAGCGGCAGGAACAGCAACGCATAGGCCAGCAGCAACAGTGCCGTGGTCTGGTACAGCGCTGGCACGTAATGCAGGGCGAAGAACACCAGGGTCAGGGCAATCACCAGGCCGGGCAGGGCGTGCAACAGATATGGCAGGCGCTCGGCCCAAATTGCCAGGCGGCCCTTGTAGCGCACCACCAGGAAGCTGATTGGCAGGGCCAGTAGCACGCAGAAGCCGGCGCCGCCCAGCGACACCGACAACGAGGTGAACAGCGCCTTGGATATGGCTGCCACTGGGAAGGCTGCCGACGACCCCACACTCAGCCAGTAGCCCAGCATGGCCAGCGGAATTCCGCTGCCCAGCACCGCCAGGCCCACGCAGAACAGTTGCGCCAGCACCGCCCAGCCACGCAACCGCACCGGTTGTGCTCGCCGCGCCACACCCTGGCCGATGCGCACGTGACGGGCCTTGCCGCGCACGCGCAGTTCCAGCCACAGCATCAGCAGGCACAGTGCCAACAGCACCGCCGAAAGCATGGCGGCGTTGGCGTTGCTGAACTCCAGTTCGAACTGCTGATAGATCGCTGTGGTGAAGGTCTGCAGGCCGAGGATCGACAGGGCGCCGAACTCGATCAGCATGTGCAATGCGATCAGCAGCGCGCCGCCAAGTATCGACGGCCACAGCAGCGGCAGGGTGACCTTGATGAATACGCCCCAGCGGCTGCAGCCCAGCGTACGTGCCGATTCCTCCAGCGAGGTATCGAGGTTGCGCAGGGTCGCGGCCACCGGCAGGAACACCAGTGGGTACTTGGACAGGGCCATGACCATGATCGCCCCGCCGAGCCCTTCGAAGTCCGAGCTCAGCGACACCCAGGTGAAGCTGCTGACGAACGACGGCACGGCGAACGGCAGGCACAGCACCACGCCCCACAACCGGCGGCCGGCCAGGTTGCTGCGCTCCAGCAGCCAGGCCAGGGCCAGGCCGACCACCATGCAGGTCAGCGTCACCCCGACCATCAGCATCAGGGTGTTGCGCATCAGCCCCCAGACAAACGGCCGCCACAGGAGGTGCAAGGCTTCGCGCCAGCCGGCCTCCCAGGCTTTCATGGCAACGTACAGCAAAGGCAGCAAGCTCATCGCTACCAGGAACAGCACAGGCAGCACCACCCAGACAGAGGGGCGCTTGCGGCGCGGTACGAAGCGAACCGGCACCGGTTCGGACAGGGCGGCAGTCATCAGAGCAGGCCGACCTCGCGCTCAAGCTCGATCGCTTCCTCGGCATTGCCCAGGTCGGCTGGTGAGATCTTCGGTGGGCGCAGGTCTTCGAACGGCTTCAGGCCGCGGTCGGAGACCATGCCTTTGTGCAGCGGGTACTCGGCGGTGGTCTGGGTGATCACGCGCTGGCCTTCTTCGCTGGCCATCCAGTTGAGCAGGGCCTGGGCTTCTTTCGGGTGCTTGCTGGCCTTGACCACGGCTGCGCCGGAAATGGTGACCAGGTTGCCGGCATCGCCATCGGCCAGGTAGTAGAGCTTGGTGTCCAGCTTGCCGCGCTCGCGCTCCAGCGCATACCAGTAGTAGTTGTTCACCAGTACCGCAGCCACTTCGCCTTTTTCCACGGCTTTGAGGGCGACCATGTTGTTGGTGTAGGTCTTGCCGAATGCCTTCAGGCCGGTCAGCCATTCTTCGGTGGCTTCTCGCCCGTGCATCTTCAGGATGGCCACGGCCTGTTCTTGGAAGGCGCCGCTGGTGGGCACATAGCCAACGCGGCCTTCCCACTCGGGGTTGGCAAAGTCCATCACGGTGGTCGGCAGGTCTTTCTCGTCGACCTTCTTCGGGTTGAACACGACGATACGCGTACGGGCGGTAATGCCCATCCAGGTGCCGTTGGCGCCAACGTACTCCTTGGGCATCATGTTCGCGGTGGCGTCATCGATCTTCGCCAGCAAGCCCAGTTCGCCCAGGTTGTTCAGGGGAGGGGACTCTTCGGTGTAGATGATGTCGGCCGGCGAGCGTTCGCCTTCCTCGATGATCTGGCTGGCCAGCTGGTTGCTGCTGCCCTTGCGGATATCGATGTGGATGCCGGTCTTGGCCTCGTAGGCCTTGGCGATGGCCTCGCCGATTTCCTTGTGCTGACCGTTGTACATGGTCAGGGTGACCGGTGCGTCTGCCATGGCGGCCGGAGCGCCGATGGCCAGGCTCAGCACGGCGGCGGCCAAGGTACGCATCAGCGGTTGCGGGCGGATCGTCATGCGGGTACTTCCTCGCTTACGGCTACATATTTGGAAACAATGGTAAACGAAATCGTTTCTCAAGTGGCCGGGTGACGAGAAATTCATGGTCAGACCATGGTGCAAGAGTCTGAAGGTGTCAGGTATTTCACTAGCCGGAAGGCCTGTGATGATTCTGTGGGAGCGGGCGCGCCCGCGAAGAGGCCAGCACAGGTTTGCACCTATGACCGAAAAGAGGAGGGATACAAAAATCGCAGGCAAGAAAAAACCCACTAGCAAGCTAGTGGGTTTTTGTATGGTGCCCAGGAGAAGACTCGAACTTCCACGACCGTTAAGTCACTGATACCTGAAACCAGCGCGTCTACCAATTCCGCCACCTGGGCAAAGCTTTACATCATCTGGAGAAGGCGACTATCGTTCGCTTTCACACAGTAGTAACAGATCCTTGGTCATCTGTTACTTGAAAATATTTGGTGCCCAGGAGAAGACTCGAACTTCCACGGCCGTTAAGCCACTGATACCTGAAACCAGCGCGTCTACCAATTCCGCCACCTGGGCACACATTCGAGATTACTTGATGCTTTACAGCGCCGCTCATCTCTACTACAACTTCGGGGTTGTCCGTCGTTGTGGTGCGCACTATACGGACGGTCCGGGGGGCTGTAAACCCCCCAAGCAAAAAAAATTTCAAAAAATTCAACTTGTTGATTCCGCAGGCCTATTCGTCCTCGCCAGACACGCCGGTGGGGCTGTCCAAGGCTGACATTTCCGGTTTCAATACGCCTATGCCAGAATTCCTATCTATATACCCCAAGGTGAACCCCTTCTGATGGCCGATTGGCAATCCCTCGATCCCGAGGCCGCTCGCGAAGCGGAAAAATACGACAACCCTATTCCCAGCCGTGAGCTGATCCTGCAGCGCCTCGCCGACCGTGGCGAACCGGCCGCACGCGAGGAGCTGGCGGCCGAGTTCGGTCTGTACGACGAAGACCAGATCGAAGCCCTGCGCCGCCGCCTGCGTGCAATGGAGCGCGATGGCCAGCTTATCTATACCCGGCGCGGCACTTATGCCCCGGTAGACAAGCTGGACCTGATCTGCGGCCGCGTCTCCGGTCACCGCGACGGCTTCGGCTTCCTTATTCCGGACGACGGCAGCGAAGACCTGTTCCTCAGCCCGTCGCAAATGCGCCTGGTGTTCGACGGTGACCGCGGCCTGGCCCGCGTCTCTGGCGTCGACCGCCGTGGCCGCCGTGAAGGCGTGCTGGTCGAAATCATCTCCCGCGCCCACGAAAGCGTGGTCGGCCGTTACTTCGAAGAAGGCGGTATCGGCTACGTGACCCCGGACAACCCGAAGATCCAGCAGGAAGTGCTGGTCACCGCCGGGCGCAACGGCGGTGCCAAGATCGGCCAGTTCGTCGAGATCAAGATCACCCACTGGCCGACCCCGCGCTTCCAGCCGCAAGGCGATGTGGTCGAGGTCATCGGCAACTACATGGCGCCGGGCATGGAAATCGACGTTGCCCTGCGCAGCTACGATATCCCGCACGTCTGGCCCAAAGAGGTGATCAAGGAAGCGCGCAAGTTCCGCTCCGAAGTCGAAGAGAAGGACAAGGAGAAGCGCGTCGACCTGCGCCACCTGCCGTTCGTCACCATCGACGGCGAGGACGCCCGCGACTTCGACGATGCCGTCTATTGCGAGCCGCTGGGCAAGCTGCGCCTGTTCTCCGGTGGCTGGCGCCTGTATGTGGCCATTGCCGACGTGTCCAGCTATGTGCGCCTGGGTTCGGCCCTGGACGTCGAGGCCCAGCAGCGCGGCAACTCGGTGTACTTCCCCGAGCGCGTGGTACCGATGCTCCCCGAAGAGCTGTCCAACGGCCTGTGTTCGCTGAACCCGCATGTCGATCGCCTGGCGATGGTCTGCGAAATGACCATGAACAAAGCCGGCCAGATGGTCGACTACCAGTTCTACGAAGGCGTCATCCACTCCCACGCCCGCCTGACCTACAACAAGGTCAGCAGCATGCTCGAGCACTCCCGCACCCGTGAGGGCAAGGCGCTGCGCGAGGAGTACAAGGCAGTCGTCCCGGACCTGAAGAACCTGTACAACCTGTACAAGGTGCTGGTGGAGGCCCGTCACACCCGTGGCGCGATCGACTTCGAGACCCAGGAAACCCGCATCATCTTCGGTGACGAGCGCAAGATCGCGGAAATCCGCCCGACCGTGCGCAACGACGCCCACAAGCTGATCGAAGAATGCATGCTGGCGGCCAACGTGGCCACCGCCGAATTCCTGCAGAAGCATGGCGTGCCGGCCCTGTACCGCGTGCACGACGGCCCGCCGCCGGAGCGTCTGGAAAAGCTGCGCGCCTTCCTGGGCGAACTAGGCCTGACCCTGCACAAGGGCAAGGACCCGTCGCCGAAGGATTACCAGGCACTGCTGGCGAGCATCGCCGGGCGCCCGGACTTCCACCTGATCCAGACCGTGATGCTGCGTTCGTTGAGCCAGGCGGTGTACAGCACCGACAACAACGGCCACTTCGGCCTGAACTACGAGGCCTACACCCACTTCACCTCGCCGATCCGTCGCTACCCGGACCTGCTGGTGCACCGCGCCATCCGCAGCATCATCCGTTCCAGGGTCGACACCCCGCACGTCAAGCGTGCTGGCGCCATGAGCATCCCCAAGGCGCGTATCTACCCGTACGACGAGAACACCCTCGAGCAGCTCGGCGAGCAGTGCTCGATGACCGAGCGCCGGGCCGATGAAGCCACCCGTGACGTGGTCAACTGGCTCAAGTGTGAGTTCATGAAGGACCGCGTCGGCGAAACCTTCCCGGGTGTGATCACTGCGGTAACCGGTTTCGGCCTGTTCGTCGAGCTGACCGATATCTATGTGGAAGGCTTGGTGCACGTCAGTGCGCTGCCGGGTGACTACTACCACTTCGACCCGGTGCACCACCGCCTGTCTGGCGAGCGTACCGGTCGCAGCTTCCGACTGGGCGACACGATCGAGGTCAAGGTCATGCGCGTCGACCTGGACGAACGCAAGATCGACTTCGAAGTGTCGGAAAAGACCCTCGCCGCCCCGATCGGCCGCAAGCAGCGTGGTGCCGCACCGGCTGCCGGCCAGGCCGAGCAGGCCCCGGTCGAGGCCAAGGCCACACCGAAGCCGCGCAGCCGCAAGAGCGAGACCGCCGAGGCGTACTTCCCGAAAGACGCTGTGCAGCGTAACGCCGAAGTGCGCAAGAGCCGCGAAATGAAGAAGGCACTGATGAGCGAGGCGCGCAGTGGCGGCCATGCCAGCAGCAAGTCGGAAAAGGGCGGCAAGGCCTCCGGCAAGCCGACCAAGCACCGTAAAGGCCCGTCGAAGTCCGGCGCGCCACGCAAGAGCAAGAGCAAGTCATGAGTCAGCTGGAAAAGATCTACGGCGTGCACGCCGTGCAGGCATTGCTGCAGCACCATCCGAAGCGGGTCAAGCAGATCTGGCTGTCGGAAGGGCGCAGCGAGCCTCGCCTGCAGGCCTTGCTGGCGCTGGCTGCGGAAAATCGCGTGGCGGTCGGCCAGGCCGAGCGTCGTGAGATGGATGCCTGGGTAGAAGGCGTGCACCAGGGTGTGGTCGCCGAGGTGAGCCCGAGCCAGGTCTGGGGCGAATTGATGCTCGAGGAATTGCTCGAACGCACCGAAACACCACCGCTGATCCTGGTGCTGGACGGCGTGACCGACCCGCACAACCTTGGCGCCTGCCTGCGTACCGCCGATGCCGCCGGTGCCACGGCAGTGGTGGTGCCCAAGGACAAGTCCGCAACCCTGACGCCGGTCGTGCGCAAGGTGGCCTGCGGCGCGGCGGAGGTGATCCCGCTGGTGGCCGTGACCAACCTGGCGCGCACCCTGGAAAAACTGCAGCAGCGTGGCCTGTGGGTGGTAGGTACCGCCGGCGAGGCCGAGCAGGAGATCTACCAGCAGGACCTGACCGGGCCGTTGGTAATGATCATGGGCGCGGAAGGCAAGGGCATGCGCCGGTTGACCCGCGAGCATTGCGATTTCCTGGTGAAGTTGCCGATGGGCGGTAGTGTCAGCAGCCTGAACGTGTCGGTGGCGACTGGCGTGTGCCTGTTCGAGGCTGTGCGTCAGCGTCAGGCCAAGCGCTGATCTTCAGCCTGTACCGGCCTCTTCGCGGGTAAACCCGCTCCCACAGGGATCGCACAAGGCCTAAGCCCTGTGGGGTATCTGTGGGAGCGGGTTTACCCGCGAAAGGGCCGGCAGTCTGTAATGTGTTTCAGGCTGTTCAAATATTCACCAATCACCTTGCTTGTACGCCTCGCCTTCTCTACAATTGCGCCCCTTGCCGAGCTGGCAGGCGCGCATGTGCCTCCCCTCCGTGCAAGACATACAGTGTCATTCACTCCTTGTCTGACCAGATTCGCTGGCAGACTACTAACCCGTAAGGAGCATTCATGCGTCATTACGAAATCATCTTCCTGGTTCACCCGGACCAGAGCGAGCAAGTCGGCGGCATGGTTGAGCGTTACACCAAGCTGATCGAAGAAGATGGTGGCAAGATCCACCGCCTGGAAGACTGGGGCCGTCGTCAACTGGCCTACGCAATCAACAATGTTCACAAGGCTCACTACGTGATGCTGAACGTTGAGTGCACCGGCAAGGCCCTGGCCGAGCTGGAAGACAACTTCCGCTACAACGATGCCGTTATCCGTAACCTGGTCATCCGTCGTGACGAAGCCGTTACCGGCCAGTCCGAGATGCTGAAGGCTGAAGAAAACCGCAGCGAGCGCCGTGAGCGTCGTGAGCGTCCTGAGCATGCTGAATCCGCCGACGGCGACGACAGCAATGACAGCGACTCCAGCGATAACGCTGACGAGTAATCCACGGACCTTTAGAGGAGCCTATTAAATGGCACGTTTCTTCCGTCGTCGTAAATTCTGCCGCTTCACTGCTGAAGACGTGAAAGAGATCGACTTCAAAGATCTCAACACCCTGAAAGCTTACGTATCCGAAACCGGCAAGATCGTTCCAAGCCGTATCACCGGTACCAAAGCTCGTTATCAGCGTCAGCTGGCTACCGCTATCAAGCGCGCCCGCTTCCTGGCCCTGCTGCCCTACACCGACAGCCACGGCCGCTGAGACCGGGTCGTCGACAAGCAGTAAGGGATTAGCATGCGAGCGTTAGCAAGTTTCATCATGCGCGGTCGTGTGCAGGCCACCCTGGTGGTGGTCATCAGCGCGGTACTGCCGCTGCTGTTCTGGTTGAGTGCCGCTGCCGGCAGCCTTGTGCTGCTGCGGCGTGGGTTCAAGGATGCTACAACGGTCATCGCCGGCGGCCTGCTGGCCGGGTTGGCCGTGTGGGTCATGGGCGATCCCATCACCTTTCTGGTGATCGCGGGTGCCCTGGGCTTGGCTGCGCTGTTGCGCGCCGAGCATCCCTGGAGCCGGGTGTTGCTGGTCAGTGCCGTGTTCGCCGTGGCTTTCAGCCTCGTGCTCGATCTGGCGCTGGCGCAAACCTTCGATGTACTGGCCAAGGCCTTTGCCGAAGCCATGCCGAAAATCGAGGGGCAGCCGGTGCTCTCCGGTGAGCTGATCCGCCCTGTGCTGGTCGCTTCCACAGCAGTGACGGTGCAATTGTTCAGTGTGCTGGCCTTGGTGCTGGCGCGCTACTGGCAGGCAGCGTTGTACAACCCTGGAGGCTTCGGTCGCGAGTTTCGCGCCCTGAAGTTGCCGAAACAGACCATGGCGGTCTTGGTGGCAGTGATGGTGGTGGCCCCGTTCATCGGGCCGCAGTTCATCGTCCTGGCATCGGCCTCGAGCCTGGTACTGGTACTGGCCGGCATCGCCTTGATGCATGGGCTGGTGGCACAGGGTCGACTGGCCGGGTTCTGGCTGGTGGGCATGTACGTGACGCTGCCGCTGATCATGCAGCTGATTTATCCGTTGCTGGTGGTTCTGGCCATTGTCGACAGCCTGATTGATTTTCGCGGTCGCAAGTCCCCCAAGGGGAATGACTCCGCGAACGGTGAAGGTTAAAAGTTAAGAGGTTTTACCAAATGGAACTGATCCTGCTGGAAAAAGTCGCTAACCTGGGCAACCTGGGCGACAAAGTAAAAGTTAAGGCTGGTTACGGCCGTAACTTCCTGCTGCCATTCGGCAAGGCCACCGTTGCCAACGCCGCCAACCTGGCTGCGTTCGAAGAGCGTCGCGCCGAGCTGGAAAAAGCAGCTGCTGACAAGAAAGCTTCGGCTGAAAGCCGCGCTGCCCAACTGGCCGAGCTGGAAGTGACCATCACTGCCACCGCTGGCGACGAAGGCAAGCTGTTCGGTTCGATCGGCACCCACGACATCGCTGACGCCCTGACCGCCTCCGGCGTTGAAGTGGCCAAGGCTGAAGTTCGTCTGCCGAACGGCACCATCCGTCAGGTTGGCGAATACGACGTAGCCGTGCACCTGCACAGCGACGTTGAAGCCACCGTACGCGTGGTCGTCGTAGCTGCCTAAGCTGCGCTGACTGTCTGGCTCCTTGTGGGGCAGGCGGTTAACATCGGGCACGGTCCTGTTTTCGACAGGCCGTGCCCTTTGTCTTTTTCATCCTCCAGAATTCTTTCGTGGCCATGAACGAGATCACCACTTCCGAACAGCTTGACCTGCAAACCGCAGCCCTGAAGGTGCCGCCGCATTCCATCGAGGCCGAACAGGCCGTGCTCGGTGGCCTGATGCTGGACAACAACGCCTGGGAGCGGGTGCTGGACCAGGTATCGGATGGCGACTTCTACCGGCATGACCACCGCCTGATCTTCCGTGCCGTGCACAAGTTGGCCGACGCCAACCAGCCATTCGACGTGGTGACCCTGCACGAGCAGTTGGACAAGGAAGGCCTTTCTTCGCAAGTCGGTGGGTTGGCTTACCTGGCCGAGCTGGCCAAGAACACCCCGTCGGTGGCCAACATCAAGGCCTACGCCGCGATCATTCGCGAGCGCGCCACCCTGCGCCAGCTGATCAGCATCAGTACCGATATCGCCGACAATGCGTTCAACCCGCAAGGGCGCAACGCCGAAGAAATTCTCGACGACGCCGAGCGGCAGATCTTCCAGATCGCCGAGGCTCGCCCGAAAACCGGCGGCCCGGTTGGGGTCAACGAACTGTTGACCATGGCCATCGACCGCATCGACACGCTGTTCAACTCCGACAGTGACATCACCGGCGTATCCACCGGTTTCACCGACCTCGACGAGAAGACCAGCGGCCTGCAGCCAGCCGACCTGATCATCGTCGCCGGCCGACCGTCGATGGGTAAGACCACTTTCGCCATGAACCTGGTGGAAAACGCCGTACTGCGTACCGACAAGGCGGTACTGGTGTTCTCCCTCGAGATGCCAGGTGAATCGCTGATCATGCGTATGCTCTCGTCCCTTGGCCGTATCGACCAGACCAAAGTGCGTTCCGGCCAGCTGGACGACGATGACTGGCCGCGCCTGACCTCGGCTGTGAACCTGCTCAACGACCGCAAGCTTTTCATCGACGATACTGCCGGTATCAGCCCCTCTGAAATGCGCGCGCGTACCCGTCGTCTGGCCCGCGAGCACGGCGAAATCGCCATGATCATGGTCGACTACCTGCAGCTGATGCAGATCCCGGGTTCGGCCGGTGACAACCGGACCAACGAGATTTCCGAGATCTCCCGCTCGCTCAAGGCTTTGGCCAAGGAATTCAACTGCCCGGTCATCGCCCTGTCGCAGCTGAACCGCTCCCTGGAACAGCGCCCGAACAAACGCCCTGTGAACTCCGACTTGCGTGAATCCGGTGCGATCGAGCAGGACGCCGACGTGATCATGTTCGTCTACCGCGATGAGGTGTACCACCCCGAGACCGAACACAAGGGGGTGGCGGAAATCATCATCGGTAAACAGCGTAACGGCCCGATCGGCTTCGTGCGGCTAGCGTTCATCGGCAAGTACACCCGCTTCGAGAACCTTGCACCGGGCATGTACAACTTCGACGACGACGAATAAGCCACCGGCCTCATCGCCGGCAAGCCATGAATCCGACAACCATCGTCGGATTTGGTCAAAATTTGTGCTATCCTCCGCGCCCGCGATTTCCCTGCACACCAGAACCGGTCACTGACATGCAAGCAGCCAAACCACTCTACGACTATCCCAAGTACTGGGCCGAATGCTTCGGGCCAGCACCTTTCCTGCCGATGAGCAGGGAGGAGATGGATCTGCTCGGCTGGGATTCCTGCGACATCATCATCGTGACCGGTGATGCCTACGTCGACCACCCGTCGTTCGGCATGGCCATCATCGGCCGCCTGCTGGAGGCACAGGGCTTCCGCGTAGGCATCATCGCCCAGCCGAACTGGCAGTCGAAAGACGACTTCATGAAGCTCGGCGAGCCGAACCTGTTCTTCGGTGTGGCCGCGGGCAACATGGACTCGATGATCAACCGCTACACCGCGGACAAGAAGATCCGTTCTGACGACGCCTACACCCCTGGTGGCCTGGCCGGCAAGCGTCCGGACCGTGCCAGCCTGGTGTACAGCCAGCGTTGCAAGGAAGCCTACAAGCACGTGCCGATCGTACTGGGCGGCATCGAGGCTTCGCTGCGCCGCATCGCCCACTACGACTACTGGCAGGACAAGGTCCGTCACTCGATCCTGATCGACGCCAGCGCCGACATCCTGCTGTTCGGCAATGCCGAGCGCGCGGTGGTCGAGGTGGCCCAGCGCCTGTCCAACGGCGAGAAGATCGAGACCATCACCGATGTGCGCGGCACTGCTTTCGTGCGTCGCGACACGCCTCAGGGCTGGTACGAGATCGATTCGACCCGCATCGACCGCCCGGGTCGCGTCGACAAGATCATCAACCCGTACGTGAATACCCAGGACACCCAGGCCTGTGCCATCGAGCAGGCCAAGGGCGACCAGGAGGACCCGAACGAAGCCAAGGTCGTACAGATTCTCGACAGCCCGAGCATGACCCGGGAAAAGTCGGTGATCCGCCTGCCGTCGTTCGAAAAGGTGCGTAACGACCCGGTACTCTATGCTCATGCCAATCGGGTGCTGCACCTGGAGACCAACCCGGGCAACGCCCGCGCCCTGGTGCAGAAGCATGGCGAAGTGGATGTGTGGTTCAACCCGCCACCCATCCCCATGAGCACCGAGGAAATGGACTACGTGTTCGGCATGCCCTATGCCCGTGTGCCGCACCCGGCCTACGGCAAGGAGCGCATCCCGGCCTACGAGATGATCCGCTTCTCGGTGAACATCATGCGTGGCTGCTTCGGTGGCTGCACCTTCTGCTCGATCACCGAGCACGAAGGCCGCATCATCCAGAACCGCTCGCACGAGTCGATCCTGCACGAAATCGAAGAGATGCGTGACAAGGTGCCGGGCTTCACCGGCGTGGTCTCCGACCTTGGCGGCCCGACTGCCAACATGTACCGCATCGCCTGCAAGAGCCATGACATCGAGAAGCACTGCCGCAAGCCGTCGTGCGTATTCCCGGGCATCTGCGAAAACCTCAACACCGACCACAGCTCGCTGATCGAGCTGTACCGCAAGGCTCGTGCCCTGCCGGGTGTGAAGAAGATCCTGATTGCCTCTGGCCTGCGTTATGACCTGGCGGTGGAGTCGCCGGAGTACGTCAAGGAGCTGGTCACCCACCATGTCGGTGGTTACCTGAAGATTGCCCCTGAGCACACCGAGCGTGGCCCGCTGGACAAGATGATGAAGCCGGGTATTGGCACCTATGACCGCTTCAAGCGCATGTTCGAGAAGTTCTCGAAAGAGGCGGGCAAGGAGCAGTATCTGATCCCGTACTTCATCGCCGCCCACCCAGGCACCACCGACGAAGACATGATGAACCTGGCCCTGTGGCTGAAGGGCAACGGCTTCCGTGCCGACCAGGTGCAGGCGTTTTACCCGTCGCCGATGGCTTCGGCCACGGCCATGTACCACTCGGGCAAGAACCCGCTGCGCAAGGTGACCTACAAGAGCGAGGGTGTGGAGATCGTCAAGAGCGAGGAGCAGCGTCGTCTGCACAAGGCGTTCTTGCGTTACCACGATCCGAAGGGCTGGCCGATGCTGCGTGAGGCGCTGCAGCGCATGGGCCGTGCCGACCTGATCGGGCCGGGCAAGCACCAGCTGATCCCGCTGCACCAGCCGCAGACCGATACCTACCAGAGTGCTCGCCGCAAGAACTCGACCCCGGCGGGTAGCCACAAGGTGGGCAAGGAGCAGAAGGTCCTTACCCAGCACACCGGCCTGCCCCCGCGTGGCAGTGATGGCAGCAAACCGTGGGACAAGCGTGAAAAAGCCAAGGCCGAAGCGTTTGCGCGTAACCAGCAGGCGGCCAAGGAGCGCAAGGAAGCGGCCAAGGGTGGCAAAGGCAACAAGAAGCCGCGTCAGCCGGTCATTCCGCGCTAACTGATCCATATCGGGACCGCTTTGCGGTCCTTTCGCGACACAAGGCCGCTCCCACATCGATCGGCGTACGAAGTGCTGTTGTGGGAGCGGCCTTGTGTCGCGAAAGGGCTGCAAAGCAGCCCCGAAATCTGGAAATCAGTCAGGCTTCTTGTCGACCCACTTCGGCGCCACAGGCGCAACAAAGCTGTCCATCCCGTCCAGTAGCTCATCGGGCTGCTGCCCCAGCAGCAACATCGCCCGATGCTGCGGCCGCACGAAGCCTTCTTCGACGATATGGTCGAGGAACCCGCCCAGCTTCTCGTAGAAACCGTTCACATCCAGCAGCCCCAGTGGCTTGGCGTGATAGCCCAATTGCCCCCAGGTCCATACCTCGAACAACTCCTCCAGCGTACCCAGCCCACCGGGCAGGGCGATAAAGGCGTCGCTCAGTTCGGCCATGCGTGCCTTGCGCGCGTGCATGCCGTCGACCACTTCCAGGCGGCTGAGGCCCTTGTGGCCGATTTCGGCATTCATCAGGCTCTCGGGGATGATTCCGATCACTTCGCCACCGGCCGCCATGGCCGCGTCAGCGACGGTGCCCATCAGGCCAACTGCGCCGCCGCCATAGACCAGGGTCAGGCCGCGACGGGCTATCGCCTGGCCCAGCGCGATGGCCGCTTCACGGTAAGCGGGGTTGGCACCAATGCTGGCGCCGCAGAACACACAAACGGAACGTACGGGCATTGCTCATCTCCAGTCACACAGGCTGACAGGGTAAGGCCCATGTCCTACAGTTCCAAGGCTGGTTTCACTCCGGTCGGGAGAATTCGCAGATGGCGCCGGTCGCTCCATGGGCGTAGGCCGCCAGCAGGCTGTTCATCAGGCTACCAAGGGTCATTTCGTATTGCTCCTAAATGAGAGGTTGTCCCATCGTCCAATAAAAGGGCATGATGTGCCCTTGAATTGGTTGTATACAATCCATTGAACAATTCTACTGGCTGGCCTCTTGACAGCCCCTTGACCCATATCAGCAAGGGGCTGAACGGTTTCAGGCAGTCTCGCAATTGATAAAACCCTGCCAAGGAGATTCATGATGTTTGCGAAAGCTGTAGCGGTATCCCTGCTGACCCTCGCCAGCGCTTCTGTCTTCGCAGCCGAGTGCTCGGTGACTGTCGACTCCACCGACCAGATGTCCTACAACACCAAGGAAATCACCGTCGACAAGAGCTGCAAGGAATTCACCGTCAAACTGACCCACTCCGGCAACCTGCCGAAGAACGTCATGGGCCACAACCTGGTGATCAGCAAGACTGCCGACATGCAGGGCATTGCCACCGAAGGCATGAGCCAGGGTCTGGAAAAGGACTACATCAAGGCTGACAACGCCGCGATCATCGCCCACACCAAGATGATTGGTGCTCCTGAGAAGGAGACCGAGGTGAAGTTCGACGCTACCAAGCTGGAAGCCGGTGGCGACTACAGCTTCTTCTGCACCTTCCCGGGCCACATCTCGATGATGAAGGGCAAGGTCGTCGTCAAGTAATCAAAGGCTGACGGTGAACCCTGTGGGAGCGGGTTCACCGGGGCGCCGAACCCGCTCCCACAGGTCTTTCTACAGCCTGATCAAGGGGCGAACGGCAGTTCGCGCTTGTGCTGGGTCTTGCGGTAGGTGGCGACGATAATGTCGAACGCTTCCTGGTCAACCGGCTGCCCATGCAGGAAGGCATCGATCTGCTGGTAGGTCACGCCATGGGAGGCTTCGTCCGGCTTGCCCGGTGCCAGGTCTTCCAGGTCCGCAGTCGGCACCTTCTCCACCAGTGACTCCGGCGCACCGAAGCTGCGCGCAATCGCCCGCACCTGGTTCTTCACCAGCCCGCTCAGCGGCGCCAGGTCGCAGGCACCATCACCGAACTTGGTAAAGAAGCCCATCACTGCCTCGGCGGCGTGGTCGGTGCCGATCACCAGGCCTGCGCGGGCACCGGCGATGGTGTACTGGGCGACCATGCGGGTGCGTGCCTTGACGTTGCCGACCACGAAGTCCACCAGCGTCGGCGAGCCGTTCTTCAACTCCACCACTTCAGCCGCCAGCGCCCGTACTGCCGGGGCGATATCCACGGTGTGCACTTCGTCGGCCTTGATCACTTCCAGGCACGCCTGGGCGTCATGCTCGTCATGCTGGACCTGGTAAGGCAGGCGTACGGCGATGAAGGTGTAGGCCTTGTCACCGGTTTCGGCGCGCAGCTCGTTGATGGCGCGCTGAGCGAGCAGGGCGGCGGTCAGTGAGTCGACGCCGCCGCTGATGCCCAGCACCAGGGTCTTGAGCCGGGCGTTGGCCAGGCAATCCTTGATGAACGCCACGCGCCGGGCGACTTCGGCCTCGAGCGCGGCGGCGTCGGCGAACGGCGGCTGTACCTTCAGCGCCTGGGCAATCTCTTGCTGAACCGCTTGCATGGGTTACTCCTTGCTGGGGACTTTGAATACATGGCGCATGTAGGCGACGAAGTTCTCGTCGCGGCATTGGGTCTTGGCGGCTTCGTCCGAGATCTTCGCTACCGGCGCGCCGTTGCAGTCGGTCATTTTAAGCACGATGCTCATCGGGGCCACACCCGGGATGTCGCAAGTTAGGTTGGTGCCGATGCCAAAGCTGACGTTGATGCGACCGCGCAGGGCTCGGAAGATTTCCAGCGAGCGGGTCAGGTTGAGACCGTCGGAAAACACCAGGGTCTTGGTCATCGGGTCGATACCCAGTTTCTGGTAATGGGCAATGGCTTTTTCCGCCCATGCCACCGGTTCCCCCGAGTCGTGGCGCAGGCCGTCGAACAGCTTGGCGAAGTACAGATCGAAATCGCCGAGGAAGGCATCCATGGTGATGCAGTCGGTCAGGGCGATACCGAGCAGGCCGCGGTACTCGCGCACCCAGCAGTCCAGCGCGGCGATCTGGCTGTCGATCAGTCGCGGGCCGAGTTGCTGGTGGGCCATGATCCATTCATGAGCCATGGTACCCAGCGGCTTGATATCCAGTTTCCATGCCAGGTCGACGTTGCTGGTACCGACGAAGCGGCCTGGGAAATCGTCGCGCAGCACGCGCACCACCTCTTCCTGCACTCGGCTGGAAAAGCGCCGGCGGGTGCCGAAGTCGGCCACCTGCAGTTCGGCCAGTTCATCTTCGTTGGCATGCGCGCGCAGCCAGTCGAACTTGCGGTATAGCTGGTCGCGGGCCTCGGCCAGGCGCATGCGCGGGTGTAGATGGCGGTTGCGCACTTCGCTGATGATCGCCAGCAGCGGCACTTCGAACAGGATCACATGCAGCCACGGGCCTTTCAGGCGCAGGAACAGCTGGTCGTTTTCTATCCCCAGGCGTACGTAGCGCAGGTTGAAGCGGAACAGGCGCAGAAAGCGCAGGAAATCTGGTTTGAGAAAGCTGATGCGTTCGAGAAAGGCCAGCTGGCCGTCATCCAGGGTGAGGTCGCTGAGCAGCTCTAGCTGGTTGCGGATCTCGCCGAGGTATGGGCGCAGGTCCTCGCCGTTGCGACAGCGGAATTCCCACTCGACGTCGGCATCCGGGTAGTTGTGCAGCACGCCCTGCATCATGGTGAGTTTGTAGAAGTCGGTGTCGAGCAGGTTGTGCACGATGCGCTCGGCGAATGCGCTCTCGCTCATCAATGGGGCTCCGGAAGCGGCGAATGGCGGACATTGTGCCAGCCTTTTCGGCCTTGTTGTGTCTGGGCTGGCCTCTTCGCGGGTGAACCCGCTCCCACAGGGCCGCGTATCTGCCAAAACCGCGTGTTTTTTTCGTGCACCAGCTAGCCTTGAAACGGTGCCGCTTGTAGCAGTCGCGCACCAGCTGTGTGCAGTTCGGTGACGTCCGCTGTTACAGGGCGGTTGCACGTAAACACTTGCCAGGGTTGCAATGATGGCACTCGACGGTTGCTCCTTGTCTGTACGTCTGGTGGCGCCTGCCGCGTGGCAGACGGTTGCACGCTCAATAAAGAAAAGGCCGTCGGTCGCCTGCAGGCAACCTGCGCAGTGTGTTTTGCCGGAAGACAAACCCTATGGCACGGCCCTTGCTCTGAGCACAGGGCTGAGAAGTTGTAGTGCCAACCAAAAAAACTCTAGGAGCACCACCTCATGTCGCAGACGTTTTACAAGAAAGGTTTCCTGGCTCTGGCCGTAGCTACGGCACTGGGTGTTTCTTCGTATGTTCAGGCCGACGTCAAGATCGGTGTAGCGGGCCCGATGACCGGGGCTAACGCAGCGTTTGGCGAGCAGTACATGAAAGGTGCGCAGGCAGCGGCCGACAAGATCAACGCCGCCGGTGGCGTGAATGGCGAGAAAATCGTACTGGTCAAGGGCGATGACGCCTGCGAGCCGAAACAGGCCGTGGCCGTGGCCAACCGCCTGGTCGACCAGGACAAGGTGATTGGCGTGGTAGGCCACTTCTGTTCTTCCAACACCATCCCGGCCTCCGAGGTGTATGACGAGGCTGGCGTCATCGCCATCACCCCGGGCTCCACCAACCCACAGGTTACCGAGCGCGGTCTGGGCGCCATGTTCCGCATGTGCGGCCGTGACGACCAGCAGGGCATCGTCGCCGGCGATTACATCGTCGACGTGCTCAAGGGCAAGAAAGTCGCGGTGCTGCACGACAAGGACACCTACGGCCAAGGCCTGGCCGACGCGACCAAGGCACAGCTGGAAAAACGCGGCGTCAAGCCGGTGCTGTACGAAGGCCTGACCCGCGGCGAGAAGGACTTCAGTGCCGTGGTCACCAAGATCCGTTCCACCGGTGCCGACGTTGTCTACTTCGGCGGCCTGCACCCGGAAGCCGGCCCGCTGGTACGCCAGCTGCGCGAGCAGGGCCTGAAGGACGTCAAGTTCATGTCCGATGACGGCATCGTCACCGACGAACTGGTGTCCACCGCTGGCGGCGCGCAATACGTCGATGGCGTGTACATGACCTTCGGCGCCGACCCGCGCCTGCTGCCTGACAGCAAGGCGGTGGTGGAGGAGTTCCGCAAGGCCGGTACCGAACCTGAAGGCTACACCCTGTACGCCTATGCCTCGCTGCAGGCCCTGGCTGCCGCGTTCAACGGCGCCAAGTCGAACAAGGGCGAAGCGGCTGCCGAGTGGCTCAAGGCCAACCCGGTGCAGACCGTCATGGGCGAGAAAAAGTGGGACTCGAAGGGTGACCTCACCGTGTCCGACTATGTGGTCTACCAGTGGGATGCCCAAGGCAAGTACCACCAGCTGGAAAAACAAAAATAACAACGGCCCACGGCCCGGGCGCGTCAGCCCCCGGGCCAAAGCCCCGCGGTACCTGTCTTTATCCGTAGATCTGCACAGTACTGCGCTGCGAGGGCCGCCTGTTCCAGGCCCGCCGTGGTCGGCGCTCGTGCAATCTCAATCAGGTGAGATTGCGTTATGGATGGTATTTTCCTGCAGCAACTGGTCAACGGCCTGACCCTCGGGTCGGTCTATGGCCTGATCGCCATCGGCTACACAATGGTCTATGGCATCATCGGCATGATCAACTTCGCGCACGGCGAGGTGTACATGATTTCCGCGTACCTCGCGGCGATCAGCCTGGCATTGCTGGCTTATTTCGGTATCGAGTCGTTCCCCCTGTTGATGCTGGGCACCCTGTTGTTCACCATCGTCGTCACCGGCGTGTACGGCTTCACCATCGAACGCATCGCCTACAAACCCCTGCGCAACTCCACCCGCCTGGCACCACTGATCAGTGCCATCGGCATCTCGCTGATCCTGCAGAACTACGCGCAGATCAGCCAGGGCGCCCGCCAGCAAGGCGTGCCAACCCTGCTGGAAGGCGCCTGGCGTGTCGAAGTGGGCACCGGCTTCGTGCAACTTACCTACACCAAGATCTTCATCCTGGTGGCAGCCTTCGTTGGCATGGGCCTGCTCACCTATGTGATCAAGTACACCAAGCTCGGCCGCATGTGCCGTGCTACCCAGCAAGACCGCAAGATGGCCTCGATCCTGGGCATCAACACCGACCGGGTGATTTCCTACGTGTTCGTCATCGGTGCGGTTATGGCTGCCCTGGCCGGCGTGCTGATCACCATGAACTACGGCACCTTCGACTTCTACGCCGGCTTCATCATCGGTATCAAGGCGTTTACCGCCGCGGTGCTCGGCGGTATCGGCTCGCTGCCTGGCGCCATGCTCGGCGGGATCATCCTGGGCATTTCCGAGTCGCTGTTCTCTGGCCTGATCAACTCCGACTACAAGGACGTGTTCAGCTTCTCGCTGCTGGTGATGATCCTTATCTTCCGCCCACAAGGCCTGCTGGGTCGCCCGCTCGTGGCTAAGGTGTGAACATGTCCATTGCCAAAACTGCCTCTGTTCCTGAAACCAAAAGTTTCGATATCAAACGCAGCCTGCTGGAGACCATCGTCGCCGGCCTGCTGGCACTCATCGTGTTCGGCCCTGTCGTTGGCGTGGTGCTCGACGGCTACACCTTCAATGCCGAGCCGCGGCGTGTGGCCTGGCTGGTTGGCGGGGTGATGCTGGGCCGCTTCCTGCTCAGCCTGTACCTGCAGACAGCTGCCGGCTCGCGCATGCTCCAGGGCTTCGAAAGCGGTGGCTCGGGCGTGCATGTGCGCGCGCCGAACTACGTATCACGGCTGCGCTATATCATCCCGGCGCTGGTGGTGATCGCCATTGTCTTCCCGATCTTCGCCAACAAGTACCTGCTGACCGTCGTCATCCTCGGCCTGATCTACGTGCTGCTGGGCCTGGGGCTGAACATCGTGGTCGGCCTGGCCGGCCTGCTCGACCTGGGCTATGTGGCGTTTTATGCCATCGGCGCATATGGCCTGGCGCTGGGTTATCAGTACCTTGGCCTGGGCTTCTGGAGCGTGCTGCCACTGGCGGCCATAGCTGCGGCGCTGGCGGGGTGCATACTCGGTTTCCCCGTGTTGCGGATGCACGGCGACTACCTGGCGATTGTGACCCTGGGCTTCGGCGAGATTATCCGCCTGGTGCTGAACAACTGGTTGTCGTTCACCGGCGGCCCCAACGGCATGCCGGCACCGGCGCCGACCTTCTTCGGCCTGGAGTTCGGCCGTAGGGCCAAGGACGGTGGGGTACCGATCCACGAGTTCTTCGGCTTCGATTACAACGCCAACCTCAAGTTCGTGTTCATCTACGCGGTGCTGTTCATCGTCGTGCTTGCAGTGCTCTACATCAAGCATCGCCTGACCCGCATGCCGGTCGGCCGTGCCTGGGAAGCGCTACGCGAAGACGAGATCGCCTGCCGCTCGATGGGCCTGAACCACGTACTGGTCAAGCTCTCGGCGTTTACCCTGGGTGCCTCCACCGCCGGCTTGGCCGGGGTGTTCTTTGCCACCTACCAGGGCTTCGTCAACCCGTCGTCGTTCACCTTCTTCGAGTCGGCGCTGATCCTCGCCATCGTCGTGCTCGGTGGTATGGGCTCGACCGTAGGCGTGGTGATTGCCGCCTTCGTGCTGACCGTGGCACCCGAGCTGCTGCGCAGCTTCTCCGAATACCGCGTGCTGCTGTTCGGTGTGTTGATGGTGCTGATGATGATCTGGCGACCGCGTGGGCTGATCCGCATCAGCCGTACCGGTGTGACCCCGCGTAAAGGAGTGGCGCCATGAGCGACGATATCATTCTCTCGGTCGACAACCTGATGATGCAGTTTGGCGGCATCAAGGCGCTCAGCGATGTCAGCCTGAAGGTCCGGCGCAACCAGATCTTCGCCCTGATCGGCCCCAACGGTGCGGGCAAGACCACCGTGTTCAACTGCCTGACCGGGTTCTACAAGGCCAGTGGCGGGCGCATCGAACTGAACGTGCGCGGTAGCCACACCAATGTCATCCAGCTGCTCGGCGAGCGCTTCCAGGCGGCAGACTTCGTCTCCCCGGCGCGCTTCGCCAACCGCATGTACTACAAGATGTTCGGCGGTACCCACCTGGTCAACCGCGCCGGCCTGGCACGCACCTTCCAGAACATTCGCCTGTTCAAGGAAATGTCGGTGGTGGAGAACCTGCTGGTGGCGCAGCACATGTGGGTCAACCGCAACCTGCTGGCTGGGGTACTCAACACCAAGGCCTACCGCAAGGCCGAGAGCGATGCGCTGGACCACGCGTTCTACTGGCTGGAAGTGGTCGACCTGGTCGATTGCGCCAACCGCCTGGCTGGCGAGTTGTCGTACGGCCAGCAGCGCCGCCTGGAAATCGCCCGGGCCATGTGCACGCGGCCGAAGATCATCTGCCTGGACGAACCGGCGGCTGGCCTGAACCCACAGGAAACCGAGGCCCTCAGCCGCATGATCCGCGTGCTGCGCGACGAGCACGACATTACCGTGGTGCTGATCGAACACGACATGGGCATGGTCATGAGCATTTCCGATCATATCGTGGTGCTCGACCACGGCAACGTGATTGCCGAAGGCGCGCCGCAGGATATCCGCCACAACCCGACGGTGATCGCCGCCTACCTGGGTGCAGATGAAGAGGAACTGGTATGAGTGCACCCATTCTGGAATTGAAGGACCTGGACGTGTTCTACGGCCCTATCCAGGCGCTGAAGAAAGTCTCGATGCACATCAATGAAGGTGAGACGGTCAGCCTGATCGGCGCCAACGGCGCTGGCAAGTCGACCCTGCTGATGTCGATCTTCGGCCAGCCGCGGGCGGCGTCGGGGCATATCGTGTACCGCGGCACCGACATCACTCGCAAGTCGTCGCATTACATTGCCTCCAACGGCATCGCCCAGTCGCCGGAAGGGCGCCGGGTGTTCCCCGACATGACGGTCGAGGAGAACCTGATGATGGGTACCATCCCCATCGGTGACAAGCATGCCGACGAAGACATGCAGCGGATGTACGAGCTGTTCCCGCGCTTGAAAGAGCGGCGTAACCAGAGGGCCATGACCATGTCTGGTGGCGAGCAGCAGATGCTGGCAATTGCCCGCGCGCTGATGAGCCGGCCGAAGTTGTTGCTGCTGGACGAGCCATCGCTGGGGCTGGCGCCGATCGTGGTCAAACAGATCTTCTCGACCCTGCGTGAGCTGGCCAAGACCGGCATGACCATCTTCCTGGTTGAGCAGAACGCCAACCATGCGCTGAAACTGTCGGACCGGGCTTATGTGATGGTCAACGGGCAGATTCGCATGAGCGGGACGGGTCAGGAGCTGTTGGTCAACGAAGAAGTGCGCAACGCCTATCTCGGCGGGCATTGAGATGCATTCGGGGGCTGCTTTGCGGCCCTCGAAGCCAATGTGGACAACCTTTCGAACACCTCTCCCCAATTACTCCACAGCCCCACCACAAACCCTTGTTTCCACAGGATCATTTTTTCCACGGTTAATGTGGAACCGCCTGTGGAAAACATGGTGGCATCTCGCTCAAGCCCTTTGATACCAAGCCCTGCAGAGTCATGATCATTTTTTGATCAATTGCACCTTGTGGATTATTTTCCAAGGTTTTTCAAAGCCCTGCATTCATTCCAGGCGTTGCGAAAAGCCTGTGGATAACCCTGTGAAAAAGCCTTGGACAGACCGCTGCAGACGGCATGATTGAAAGCCTTGCGCCATCACCGAAAAGATATCCACCGACCATAAGTCGCTGAAAGGGTTCCGTACCGTGGACAAGTTGCCCCCAATCCGTGGGGAAAGCCTTGTGGATAACGTGCGCATAGCTGGTGCCGAGCCGTCTGCTGTAAGGGTTTGCCACATATGATCAAAAAATGAACAGTATCCCGGGCGGGTTGCTGCAAGCACGCGGCGCGGGCATGCTGCAAGACTGCCGATGACAATCCACCGTGAGGAACAGAGCATGACGTCCACCGTATTCATCACTGGCGCGACTTCCGGTTTTGGTGAGGCCACTGCCCGCCGTTTTGCCGAAGCTGGTTGGAAGCTGGTGCTCACTGGCCGCCGCAAGGAGCGCCTGGACGCCCTGTGCGCCGAATTGTCGGCCAAGACCGAAGTACACGGCCTGGTACTCGACGTGCGTGACCGCAAGGCCATGGAGCAGGCCATCGCCAACTTGCCGGCCGGCTTCGACAAGTTGCGCGGCCTGGTCAACAACGCAGGCCTGGCGCTAGGGGTGGACGCGGCGCAGAACTGCAGCCTGGACGACTGGGAAACCATGGTCGATACCAACATCAAGGGCCTGATGTACACCACTCGCCTGCTGCTGCCACGGCTGATCGCCCATGGCCGTGGGGCGTCGATCCTCAACGTAGGTTCCGTGGCGGGCAACTACCCGTACCCAGGCAGCAACGTGTATGGCGGCACCAAGGCCTTCGTCGGCCAGTTCTCGTTGAGCCTGCGCTGCGACCTGCGGGGCACGGGCGTGCGCGTCAGCAATATCGAGCCGGGCCTGTGCGAGAGCGAGTTCTCGCTGGTGCGCTTTGGCGGTGACCAGGCCAAATACGACGCCACCTACGCCGGTGCCGAGCCGATCCAGCCGCAGGACATCGCCGAGACCATCTTCTGGATCCTCAACCAGCCGGCGCATATCAATATCAACAGCCTCGAGCTGATGCCGGTGAGCCAGGACTGGGCAGGGTTCTCGATCGACCGGTCGGTCAAAGGCTGATCCGAGGGCCTCTTCGCGGGTAAACCCGCTCCTACAGGTAATGCACCGGTTTCAGAGCAGGCGCTATCCCTGTGGGAGCGGGTTCACCCGCGAAAGCGTCAGCCCAGGCGCTGCAACCCTTCCAGGCAAGTCGCCAAGTGGTAGGGAGTAGTCGAAGGCATATCATGCCGGCTGACACTGCCTTGCCCATCCCGGCACTCATACCAGCCCGCCTCACGCAGGAACCGCGTTTCCAGAGCCTGCAACTGCCCGGCAAGCTTGCTCTCGCCCCCTGTCCGAAACACCAGCGCCCGCAGGTACTCCGCCTGCGCCCAGATCCGCTGGGTGGCG
Source organism: Pseudomonas sp. C5pp (assembly GCF_000814065.1). Lineage (NCBI taxonomy): Bacteria > Pseudomonadati > Pseudomonadota > Gammaproteobacteria > Pseudomonadales > Pseudomonadaceae > Pseudomonas > Pseudomonas sp. C5pp. The sequence continues at coordinate 27,466 of NZ_JWLN01000011.1, forward strand.
TCGAGCACCTGGCCATCCACATCCAGCATCGCCAGCACAGCGGCATCCTTCACCCCGTATTGCTCGGCGTAGCCGAAAGCCCGGTCGATGGACGCATGCAGCGGCGTATCTCGCAGCAGTGGCGAGGTATGCAGGAGGTAGAACCACTCGAACTGGTGCCCCGGCTCGAACCAGTTATCCACAGTGCCGCGTGGCTTTTCCAGCATCAGGCCGTGGGCGGGGTCGATGAAGTGTTCCTGCAGCGCCGCGCACAGGTGCAGCAACGACTGCCGGGCATGCTTGTCGTCACGCACCGCCAGCACCTGCAGGAAGGCTTCGGCCAGGTGCATCTGCGGGTTCTGCAGCGGGCCGCTGCCAAGGTCTGCCCAGTCTTCAGCGAGGCTGGCTTCGTACAGGCCGTCGTCGCGGGCGAACTGCTGGTCGATGATGTCCAGCGCGGCGTTCAGCGTGGACTCCACCAGGTTTTCACGCACCTTGCCCCAGTAGTGCGCACAGGCGAAGACGATGAACGCGTGGGTGTAGAGGTCCTTGCGCCGGTCCAGCGGTTTGCCCTGGGCGTCGATGCTGTAGAACCAGCCGCCGTGTTCGGCGTCGTGGAAGTGCTTCTGCAACGAGCGGAACAAGGCCGCCGCACGCTCGGCTGCGCCCGGTTGCCCGATGCGGCTGCTGAACAGGTAAAGCTGACGCGCGCAGGCCATGGCCCGGTAGCGCTGCACCGGCAATGGCTGGTGCTGGGCGTCCAGTGCCTCGTAAGGCAGGGCCATGTCGGCGTTCCAGCCCGGGCCTTGCCACAACGGCACGATGCGTTCGGCGAAGTGCTGGTTGAAGCGGGCCAGTTCGGGCAGGGTGGGGCGGGGGTCGGACATTTCGGCGCTCGTCGCTGTCGGGCAGGGCGCCATGGTAGCAGAACTGGGTTGTGGGTAGCCTGTGCCGGCCTCTTCGCGGGTGAACCCGCTCCCACAGGTATTGCGCTTCCCTCAGGTCCGGTGCCGTACTTGTGGGAGCGGGTTCACCCGCGAAGAGGTCGGTACAGGCTACCGATCAGCTCGGGTTGCCAAGCCCCTGCCAATGCCGCGCTCCTACGAAGATGAAGCGCAACTGCTGGGTGATCTTTTCCTGCGGCGTCAACGCCTGTGGATAACCCGCTTCGGGGCTGTCGATAAGCTCGGGCAGGGTGGCGAACACGGTCTTCACCACCAGGTCGGCCATCACCGCCAGCGCGGCGCTGTCCAGGTGCTGCCAGCGCTTCATCCGCGCCAGGTCGGTGGCCAGGTCGTCGCTGATGTCCTGTCGCAGGCGGGCGATGGCCTGGCGTACGGCCTGCGAACCGCCATACTGCTCACGGGCGAGGAACAGGAACTGCGCACGGTGGGCGGCGACCACGTCAAGGAAGATGCGCACCGACGCATCGGTGATGCCGCCCAGTTCGAATTCGTTCTGGCGCACCAGGCGGATGGTCTGGCGGAAGGTAGTGTCGACCTCGGCAACCAGGGCCAGGCCCAGGGCGTCCATGTCGGAAAAATGCCGGTAGAAGCCGGTGGGTACGATGCCGGCCGTCTTTGCCACTTCGCGCAGGCTGATACTGCCGAAACCACGGCCACTCTCCATGAGCTGGCAGGCAGCATCGAGCAGGGCCTGGCGGGTCTGTAGCTTCTGTTCGGCGCGCGGCAGCATGGTGCGGGCTTCTATGGTGGTAAGGCTGGGCACTCTAGTTAAAAAAACAAAGCCCGGTCAATGGACCGGGCCTGGAGGGGAGCTGGCGTTGTGACATAGGTTGTTCTTTTCAGTCATGGCGATCAGCTCACACGGCTGATTTCAACCAGGCGATCGGAACCACCCTCGGCAACACGGCCAGTACGTTCGATCAGGCGATCGGAACCACCCTCGGCAACGCGACCAGTACGTTCGATCAGGCGATCGGAACCACCCTCGGCGACGCGGCCACTACGTTCGATCAGGCGATCGGAACCACCTTCGGCAACGCGGCCACTACGTTCGATCAGGCGATCGGAGCCACCTTCGGCAACGCGGCCACTACGTTCGATCAGGCGATCGGAGCCACCTTCGGCAACGCGGCCACTACGTTCGATCAGGCGATCGGAGCCACCTTCGGCAACGCGGCCACTACGTTCGATCAGGCGATCCGAGCCGCCTTCGGCAACACGGCCACTACGTTCGATCAGGCGATCGGAGCCACCTTCGGCAACGCGGGCACTACGTTCGATCAGACGATCAGCACCACCTTCAGCAACGGTCTTCAGCGGCTGGGCGATTTCAGCAGCGCTGGAGCGCGATTCGGCGGTCAGGTGTTGCTCGTCGGCTGGCAGGGCAAAAGCGTTGGCAGCCAGGATGGACAGGGTCAGGGTCAGCAGATGGCGTTTCATGATTTCGGTGCTCCTCTCGGGGGCTGGAAAGTGGGTACGGAGCCAATGCTACGCCGCGTAACGCCAGAGAGAAGTTCATACGGGTAATGGTAACAATCGACCGTATTGATAGAGATTTGAAACTGCTCTAGAAAGCACTTTACAGGCCGTTAGATGGCAATTTGACGGCGCTTTTTGCAGGTAACACGCACGGTCTGGCGCGACGATTTGCTGAGCAAAAGGCCAGGAAAAACTTCGCTATCATGGCGCCATCGATAAAACCCCACGGGTTTTCATCAGTCCGAGATATTGAACGCCACCGCTGCACCTGTTCTGTGCCATACCGCAAGGAGAATCACGCAATGACGCGTCCCGCCAGAATCCTCGTCTGGACCTTCACCAGCCTGCTGACCCTGCTGGCGATCCTGGTGGTGGTGATTGCCACCTTCGACTGGAACCGCGTCAAGCCCCTGCTCAACGAGAAAGTCTCCGAGGCTCTGCAGCGGCCCTTCGCGATCAATGGCAACCTTGCCGTGGACTGGCGCACCGAACCAGAAGAGGGGGGCTGGCGTGCCTGGGTGCCCTGGCCGCACTTCATTGCCGAAGACCTGACCCTGGGCAACCCCGAGTGGCTCAAGGAACCGAAGATGGTCGGCCTGGAGCGCGTGGCGTTCCGCCTGGCGCCGCTGCCGCTGCTGTTCCAGCAGATCAGCATCCCGCGCATCGACCTGACCAAGCCCACAGCCAGCCTCACCCGCCTGGCCGATGGCCGCGCCAACTGGGCCTTCGACTTCGGCCCCAAGGATGAAAATGCAGAGCCTTCCAAATGGCAGCTGGACATTGGCGCCATCGGCTTCGACCAGGGCAATGTCAGCTTCGATGACCAAACCCTGAAAACCAGCATGAAGGTGCAGATCGACCCGCTGGGCAAGCCTGTCCCGTTCAGCGACATCGTCGGCAAGGCCAGCGCCGAGAAGGCCGGTGCCGCGCAGGACTATGCCTTCGGGCTCAAGGCCCAGGGCCGCTACAAAGGCCAGCCGGTGTCCGGTACCGGCAAGATCGGCGGCCTGCTGGCCCTGCAGGACGCCAGCCAGCCGTTCCCGCTGCAGGCTGATGTGCGCATCGCCGACACCCATGTGGTGCTTGCCGGCACCCTGACCGACCCGCGCAACCTCGGCGCCCTCGACCTGCGCCTGCGCCTGTCCGGGGCCAGCCTGGGCAACCTCTACCCGTTGACCGGCGTAACCTTGCCCGACACCCCGGCCTACTCCACCGACGGCCACCTCAGCGCCAACCTGCACGCGGCGCAAGGGGCGACCTTCAACTACCAAGGCTTCAACGGCAAGATCGGTGACAGCGATATCCACGGCGACCTGGCCTTCGTTGCCAGCCAGCCACGGCCCAAGCTGTCCGGCAACCTGGTGTCCAACCAGTTGCTGTTCAAGGACCTGGCGCCGCTGATCGGTGCCGACTCCAACGCCGAGCAGAAAGCCCGCGGTGGTGCCAGCAAGCAGCCGGAGGGCAAGGTGCTGCCAGTGGAAGAGTTCCGCACCGAGCGCTGGCGCGCGATGGACGCCGACGTCACCTTCGCTGGCAAGCGCATCGTGCACAGCGCGCAACTGCCGTTCAACGACCTGTCGGCCCACGTGATCCTGGAGGACGGCCTGCTGCGCCTGGAGCCCCTGCGTTTTGGCGTGGCTGGCGGCAACCTGGCTTCCAGGATTCGCCTGGATGGCCGCAACGTACCGTTGCAGGGGCGTGCCCGGCTGACGGCGCGGGGCTTCAAGCTCAAGCAGTTGTTCCCCTCCTTTGCGCCGATGCAGACCAGCTTCGGTGAGTTGAATGGCGATGCCGATATCACTGGCCGGGGCAACTCGGTGGCCGCCTTGCTGGGCACGGCCAATGGCGACCTGCGCATGCTGATCAACGATGGTGCCATCAGCCGCAGCCTGATGGAGATTGCCGGGTTGAACGTGGGCAACTATGTGGTCGGCAAGCTGTTTGGCGATGAGGATGTGAAGATCAACTGCGCGGCGGCTGACGTGGGTATCAAGGATGGCCTGGCGACCACGCGCCTGTTCATCTTCGATACCGAGAACGCGATCATCTACATCAACGGCACGGCCAATTTCGCCACGGAGCAGCTGGACCTGAAAATTACCCCCGAATCGAAAGGGTTGCGGCTGTTCTCGCTGCGCTCGCCGCTGTATGTGCGCGGGCCGTTCGCCAAGCCCAGTGCGGGGGTGCAGGCGGTGCCGCTGGCATTACGCGGAGCGGGAATGGTGGCGTTGGGCGTGGTTGCCGGGCCGGCGGCGGGGTTGCTGGCGCTGATTGCGCCTAGCAGCGGGGATGATCCCAACCAGTGCACGCCGCTGTTGCAGCAGATGAAGGCGGGCAAGGCGCCGGCGGTGGTGAAAGAGAGGAAATAGCAGGGGGCCGCTTCGCAGCCCATCGCGACACAAGGCCGCTCCCACAGGTATTTCACAGCCCTAAAGACTTGTGGAATACCTGTGGGAGCGGCCTTGTGTCGCGAAAGGGGCGCAAAGCGCCCCCAAGAATCACAACCCTTGCAACAGGTCGGACATATCGTCCGCGTGCTCTTCTTCCTGCGCGAGGATGTCTTCAAAAATCCGCCGCGTAGTCGGATCTTTATCCCCGATGTACCGAATGATCTCGCGATAGCTATCGATGGCGATCCGCTCCGCCACCAGGTCTTCCAGCACCATCTCCTTCAATGAAGTGCCCGCCACATATTGGGCATGGGACCGCTTGCTCAGGTTGTCCGGGTTGAAATCCGGCTCTCCACCCAACTGCACGATCCGTTCGGCAAGCTTGTCGGCGTGCTCGGCTTCCTGGTTGGCATGCTCGAGGAATTCATCGGCAGCCACGCTGGCCTTGATGCCGCTGGCCATGAAGTAGTGACGCTTGTAGCGCAGCACGCAGACCAGCTCTGTGGCCAGTGAATCATTGAGCAGGCGCAGGATCTGTTGGCGATCAGCATCGTAACCCTCGGTCACCGCACCTTGCTCGACATGCTGACGGGCACGTTCGCGCAGTGTTTGTACATCGGTCAGTTCATTCGCATTCATGTTCATCTCCTGGAACATCAGGGTGGTCATGGATATGGCCTGGAAGGCTTAGGCGCCGTGGACGGCGTCGCTGTCTTCTTCGCGTTGTTTGCAAGTCTTGAAGCCCTTGGCGTCGACATGGCCGGTGGCGTCGAAGCGCACGTAGTAGGGCTGCTGGTGGCCATCGTGGTTGAGGATGTAGTCGTTGCAGGTGCCGCCATGGGGGAGGTCGATGACGTTGGACGGGCTGCCGCCGATGGCGATGACTTTCTGCATGGTCATGCCTTTTTCCACCTGCTTGACCAGCGGTTCGTCGCGGTAGGTGACGTAGTCCACCGGGTTTTCCGGGCGGCTGCCGCAGGCGACGAGGGTGGCGCTTGCCAGAAGGATTGCCAGGGTCTGCTTGTACATGGTCCCGCTCCTTGCAAAGGGTCTGTGTGGTTTGGAACCGCAGCGCGCGGCGGGAGTTCGATTGCGATGGTCATCAAGGCCGCTGTAGTGTTGGCCGGTCGTCCACGGAAAGGGGCTGGGGCAATGCAGCAGGAATTGGCCACGCGATACCCGTTGGTGCTGGTGCCGGGCATGCTCGGTTTTGTCCGGGTAGTGCTCTACCCCTACTGGTTCGGCATCGTGCCGGCCCTGCGCCAGGGCGGGGCGCAGGTGTTCCCGGTGCAGGTTTCGCCACTGCATTCCAGCGAGGTGCGCGGCGAGCAGTTGCTGGCCATCATCGAAGACATCTGCCTGCGTACCGGAGCGGAAAAGGTCAACCTCATCGGCCACAGCCAGGGCGCCCTGAGCGCGCGCTACGCGGCTGCCAGGCGGCCTGGGCGGGTGGCTTCGGTCACTTCGGTGGCGGGGCCCAACCATGGCTCGGAACTGGCCGACTACCTGGAACGCACGGCACCGGGCGATTCCCCGCAGGGGCGCATCCTGAAGGCCGTGCTGCATGGCTTGGCCGTGCTGCTGGTGTGGCTGGAAACCGGCTGGCGCCGTGACCCGTTGCCGGTGGATGTACACGCCTCGCACCAGTCACTGACCAGTGCAGGTGTGGCGCTGTTCAACCAGGCTTATCCACAGGGGTTGCCAGACACCTGGGGCGGGGAGGGGGCCTATGAGGTCGATGGCGTGCGTTATTACTCCTGGTCCGGCACCTTGCAGCCCGGCCTGACCGACCAGCGGCGCAACCGTTTCGACGGCAGCAGCCACTTCTGCCGCCTGTTCGCGCGCAGTTTCGTCAAGGAAAAGGGCTATTGCGACGGAATGGTCGGGCGCTTCAGTTCGCACCTGGGGCAGGTGATCGGCGACGATTACCCGCTCGACCACCTGGATATCGTCAACCAGTCGCTTGGTGCGGTGGGCAAGGGTGCCGAACCGGTGCGGCTGTTCACCGAACATGCCGCCCGGCTCAAGGCGGCAGGGCTCTAGCGACGGATCGGTGTGGTCCAGCGCTCGGCCAGCACCACGCCCGCCAGGGTCAGCAGGCCGCCGACCAGGTGATAGCGGGCCAGCTGCTCATCGAGCACCACGGCGGCGATCAGTGCCGTCACCAGCGGCAGCAGGTTGAAGAACAGCGTGGTGCGGCTGGGCCCCAGGCGATGCACGGCCTGCATCCACACCAGGGGCGCGATCATCGAGGCCAGCACGCAGGCGTACAGCACCAGGCCGACGTTGCGGCTGTTCAGGCCAGTCTTGTCCGACAGCACGAACAGCGGCAGCAGCACGACGATGGCTACCAGCACCTGCAGGTACAGCAGCTGCATCGGCGGCAGGCGCAGCTGCCATTTCTTCAGCAGGAAGCTGTATAGCGCATAGGCCAGTGTGGCCACCAGCATCAGCAGGTCGCCGCTGTTCAGGCCTTGTTGCAGCAGGCTGGCGGGGTGGCCGGCGCTGACCACTTCAAGCACGCCGAAAAATGACACCAGCGCGCCCAGCAGGGCACCATAGCTCAGGCGCTGGCCCAGCCAGGCGATGGACAATGCCAGTGACATCAGTGGCATCAGCGAAAGGATGATGCCCATGTTGGTGGCGCTGGTGATGCCGGCGGCAAAGTAGGCCAGGCTCTGATACAGCGCCATGCCCAGCACGCCCAGCACGAAAACCTTGCCCAGATGCGGGCGAATGGCCGCGCGATTGCGCCACACGGCGGGCAGCAGGAACGGGGTGAACAACAGCGCAGCCAGCAGCCAGCGGTAGAAGCCGATCTCAGCGGGGTGGATGGCGCCGGCGGACATCTTGGTGACCACGGTGTTGCCGGCCCATATCAGGATGGCGGTCAGGGGGAACAGGTAGTTCATGTAGCGGCTTACTCGTTTTGGACTGATTGGGGCTGCTTTGCAGCCCATCGCGACATACAGGTATCGCACAGGCCCGGAAGGCAACGCGGGTCCCTGTAGGAGCGGCCTTGTGTCGCGATGGCCTGCGCAGCAGGCCCCGATGGCAGCCATTATCAACTGTCTGTCCACAAGCCTATACTCCTATCCAGACAACCCACCCCGCAAAGCAGACAGCATGCCGCGCAAATACCTCGATATTCCCCAGTTCACCCGGCTCCCGGCCGCGGTGTACTTCCGCCACGACGAGTTCGGTGCCGACACCCGCAGCGCCCTGCATCGCCACGCCTGGGGCCAACTCAACTACACCGCCCACGGCGTGATGCACCTGGAGGTAGCTGGCCAGCACTTCCTGTCGCCGCCGCAATACGCCGTGTGGGTGCCGCCCGACACCGAGCATGGTTGCTACAACCCGCAGGCCATCGTCTACCGTTCGGTCTACCTGGACCGCAGCCTGTGCGCCGCACTGCCGCAGCAACCGTGCAGCCTGATGATCAGCGACATCCTCAAGGCCATCCTCGCCGACTTCGCCCGGCGCGACCTGCGGGTGGCCGAGAGCGAGCGCGACCAGCGCCTGGCGCAGGTGCTGCTCGACCAGCTGCTGCTGGCGCCAACTCAGGCTTGCTACCTGCCGTTTGCCCACAGCGAGGGCTTGCGCCAGGTGCTCGATGCCCTTGGTGCCGAGCCGGGCGACAACCGCCCGCTGGGCGAATGGGCCGCCCAGATTCATGTCAGCGAACGTACTTTGGCCCGGCAGTTCCTGCGCGAGCTGGGCATCAGTTTTGGTGAATGGCGGCTGCGCCTGCGCTTTTTGCGCGCCATCGAGGCGCTTGAAGCCGGCCAGCCGATCCAGGCCATCGCCTTCGACCTCGGCTACAGCAGCGCCTCGGCGTTCATCGCCATGTTTCAGCGCCAGGCCCAGTGCACGCCCGAGCAATACCGTCGCCAGGCACGGGCAGGGCGTTGAGAATTCTTGGCTACACTCAGCTCGACCCCCGTGCATCGGGCGCGGAGCCAAGGAGATACTCCATGAAAGTGCTGCAAATCCCCTTACTGGTATTGGCGGTGTTGTTCAGCGCACAAGGCTTCGCCGCCAATACCGCGCAGCAGGAAAAGATGAAAACCTGCAACGCCGACGCCACCGCCAAGGCCCTCAAGGGCGATGAGCGCAAAGCCTTCATGAGCACCTGCCTGAAGAAGGATGTGCCACAAACCCAGCAAGAGAAGATGAAAACCTGCAACGCCGACGCCACCACCAAGGCCCTCAAGGGTGACGAACGCAAAGCGTTCATGAGCGACTGCCTGAAGAAGAAATGACCTGCGCCTATGCCTGCAGACGTAAGGCTGGCAGACTGCGGGTCTTTCCCGTTGTCTGCCGTTGAGGCTGTATGACCTTCACCCCCCGCCAGGTCACCCTGGCCAGCTGGATCATCGTATTTGCCGGCCTGTTGCTGGCGTTGCCCCTGAAATTGCTGCCAAGCCTGCTGGCCGGCCTGCTGGTGTTCGAGCTGGTCAACATGCTCACGCCGCGGCTGCAGCCGCTGCTCGCCGGGCAGCGCGCCCGCTGGCTGGCTGTGGCGCTACTCGGCACGCTGGTGGTCAGCACCCTGACCCTGCTGTTTGCCGGTGCCTTCAGCTTTTTGCTGCACGAGGCGGAAAACCCCGGGGCCTCGCTGGACAAGTTCATGGCCCTGGTGGAGCGCGCCCGTAGCCAGCTGCCGCCGTTCATCGAAGGCTACCTGCCGGCCAGTGCGGCGGAGTTCAAGGTGGCCATCGGTGACTGGATCAAGAGCCACCTGAGCGACCTGCAGCTGGTGGGCAAGGGTATGGCGCACATGTTCGTCACCTTGTTGATCGGCATGATCCTCGGTGCCATCGTCGCCTTGCAGCGCATCCCCGACATATCCCGGCGCAAGCCGCTGGCAGCGGCGCTGTTCGAGCGCCTGAGCCTGCTGGTGAAGGCGTTTCGCAACATCGTCTTCGCGCAGATCAAGATTTCGCTGCTCAACACTACGTTCACGGGCATCTTCCTGGCCGTGGTGCTGCCGATGTTCGACGTGCACCTGCCGCTGACCAAGACGCTGATCGTACTGACGTTCCTGCTGGGCCTGCTGCCGGTGATCGGCAACCTGATGTCGAATACCCTGATCACCATCGTCGGCCTGTCGCTGTCGATCTGGGTGGCGGCGGCGGCGCTGGGTTACCTGATCGTCATCCACAAGGTCGAGTACTTCCTCAACGCGCGGATCGTGGGCGGGCAGATCAGTGCCAAGTCGTGGGAACTGCTGCTGGCGATGCTGGTGTTCGAAGCGGCATTCGGGCTGCCGGGGGTGGTGGCGGGGCCGATCTACTATGCCTACCTGAAGAGTGAGCTGAAGCGGGCCGAACTGGTCTGATTCTTTGATTGACCAGTACCGGCCTCTTCGCGGGTAAACCCGCTCCCACAGGTATGCCACTTCTCTCAAGACTTGCGGGGACCCTGTGGGAGCGGGTTTACCCGCGAAGAGGCCGGCACAGGTGAAAGGGATGGCTCAGGCTACGCCGTAGCGCTTGCGCGCCTCGATGGCCAACCCGCTACCAATGCTGCCAAAGATGTTGCCTTCCACATGCCGCGCATTCGGCAGCATCGCCGACACGCTGTTGCGCAGCGCCGGAATCCCGCTGGAACCGCCGGTGAAGAACACCGTATCGACCTGGGTCTCGCTCACTCCAGCCTTGGCCAGCAGTTCGCTCACGCTACCACGCACCCGTTCCAGCAACCCTTCGATAGCCCCCTCGAACAGCGCTCGGGACAGGTCCACGCCCAGATCGCGCTCGATGCGGCCTAGGTCGACGTGGCGGCTCTGCTGTTCGGTCAGCTCGATCTTGCTGGCCTCCACTTCCATCGCCAACCAGTGGCCGGCACGCTCTTCGATCAGTTTGAACAGGCGGTCGATGCCCAACGTGTCCTCGATGTCATAGCGCATGCTGCCCAGCGCCAGCTGCGACTTCTGCGAGTACAGGGCGTTGATGGTGTGCCAGGTGGCGAGATTGAGGTGATAGCTGGTCGGCATCAGCGCGCCGCTCTTCATGCGGCTGCCGTAGCCGAACAGCGGCATCACGCCCTGCAGGCTCAGCTGCTTGTCGAAGTCGGTACCGCCAATGTGCACACCGCCGGTGGCGAGGATGTCGCTCTGGCGCTCGGCGACCAGGTGGCGCTCGGGCGACAGGCGGATCAGGGTGAAGTCCGAGGTACCACCGCCGATGTCGACGATCAGCACCAGTTCTTCGCGGCTAATGCTCGACTCGTAGTCGAAGGCCGCGGCAATCGGCTCGTACTGGAAGGACACATCCTTGAAGCCGATCTTGCGCGCCACTTCGGCCAGGGTGTCCTCGGCCTCCTGGTCGGCGGCAGGGTCTTCGTCGACGAAGAACACCGGACGGCCCAGCACCACCTGCTCGAACTCCCGTCCAGCAGCGGCCTCGGCGCGTTTTTTCAGCTCGCCGATGAACATGCCCAGCAGGTCCTTGAACGGCAGGGCGCTGCCCAGCACGCTGGTATCGTGCTTGATCAGCTTGGAGCCCAGCAGGCTTTTCAGCGAACGCATCAGGCGGCCTTCGTAGCCTTCCAGGTACTCGTGCAGTGCCAGGCGGCCATATACCGGGCGACGCTCCTCGATGTTGAAGAACACCACCGAGGGCAACGTGATCTTGCCGTCTTCCAGGGCAATCAGCGACTCGGCGCCTGGGCGGTGCCAGCCGACCGTGGAGTTGGAGGTGCCAAAGTCGATGCCCAGGGCGCGGGCCGGGGATACGTCAGACATGGGGAATGAGCTTCCGGAGGCAAAACGGCCGCGCAGTGTATGCCAGTTGGCTACAGAATCAAGACCGATCGTCTGCCATGGAGCAACCCCAAGCTGGTCTTGAAAGGCTATGCTTGACCCCTATCTTCTCTTGCAACACGCACATTCACATTGGTGATCCATAGATGGACTTCAAAGACTATTACAAGATACTCGGCGTAGAGCCCGCGGCGGACGAAAAGGCGATCAAGGCCGCGTACCGCAAGCTGGCGCGCAAGTATCACCCCGATGTCAGCAAGGAGCGCGACGCCGAGGAAAAATTCAAGGAGGCCAACGAGGCCTACGAAGTGCTGGGCGACGCGCAGAAACGTGCCGAGTACGATGAAATCCGCAAGTACGGTGGCCAGCATGGCCGGCCGTTCCAGGCGCCACCGGGCTGGGAGAACCGTGGCGGTGGTGGCGGCTTCGAAGGCGGCGATTTCTCCGACTTTTTCAGCTCGATCTTTGGTGGCCGGGGGGGCAACCCGTTCGGTGGTGCCCGGCAGCAGCAACGCAGCGCTGGCAGGCGGGGGCAGGACGTGGAGCTAGAACTGGCGGTATTCCTTGAAGAGACCCTGAGCAAGGAGTCCAAGCAGATCAGCTTCCAGGTGCCTCAGACCAATGCCATGGGCCAGCGCACCGGCTTCACTACCAAGACCCTGAACGTGAAGATCCCGGCCGGTGTGACCGACGGCGAGCGGATCCGCCTCAAGGGCCAGGGCGCGCCGGGCAGTGGTGGCGGGGCCAATGGCGACCTGTTCCTGACCATTCGCATGGCACCGCACCCGCTGTTTGATGTCGAAGGTCATGACCTGATCATCACCGTGCCGCTGGCACCGTGGGAGGCAGCACTGGGCGCCAAGGTGGCCGTGCCGACCCTGGACGGCAAGATCAACCTCACCATCCGCCCCGACAGCCAGAGCGGCCAGCGCCTGCGCGTACCGGGCAAGGGCCTGGCCAACAAGAGTGGCGAGCGTGGCAACCTTTACGCGCAATTGAAAGTGGTCATGCCGCCAGCATCCGACGAGTCTGCCCGCGAACTGTGGACCAAGCTTTCCGAGAAGGCTGCGTTCAACCCGAGGACACAATGGAGTAAGTGATCATGAGCAGCACCCTGATCGTTCAACTGGACATGCGTACCTTGTGTCAGGAGGCCGATCTCACGGCTGACTGCGTGATCGAAATCGTCGAGCACGGCATTGTCGAACCTTCCGGGCGAACGCCGGAGGACTGGTTGTTCGACGATCAGGCGCCGTTGCTGGCCAAACGCGCGGCGAAGCTGCATCAGGAGCTGGAACTGGAGTGGGAAGGGGTGGCGCTGGCGCTGGAGCTGCTGCAGGAAGTGCGGCAGCTGCGCAGCGAGAACAGCATGCTGAGGCAGCGGTTGGGCAGGTTTACCCAGATGTGAGGTTTGCAGGCCGGCCTCTTCGCGGGTGAACCCGCTCCCACAGGGATCGCACGATTTCTGAGATGTGTGCAGTACCTGTGGGAGCGGGTTTACCCGCGAAGAGGCCAGTACAGGCAAAATCATATTCAGCTTGGTTCTGCCCCCGGGCTCAGCACCAGCTGCATGAAGGTCAAGTCCAGCCACCGGCCAAACTTCACCCCCACCTGCGGCATCTGCCCGGTCACCACGAAGCCCAGCCGCTCGTGCAGGCGCACCGACGCTGCATTGCCGCTCTCGATGGCCGCCACCATCACATGCTTGCCACACGCGCGCGCACGCTCGACCAGCGCTGCCATCAGCACCGGCCCCAGCCCCTTGCCACGCTGGTCACCACGGATGTACACCGAATGCTCAACGGTAAGGCGAAAGCCCTCGAACGGCCGCCAATCGCCAAACGACGCATAGCCCAGCACACCGCTCTCATCCACCGCCACCAGGATCGGGTAACCCTGCTGCGCCCGTGCGGCGAACCAGGCCAGGCGGTTGGCCAAATCCACCGGGGTTTCGTTCCAGATCGCCGTGGTGTTGCGCACCGCGTCGTTGTAGATGTCGAGGATGCCCGGCACGTCGGAAGGCAGGGCGTCGCGGATTTCATGACTCATGACAGCGTCTCGCAGGGTCGTTGCTTGCAGATTAAATGGTTACCAGCCCGCGCACACCTTCGGCCTGCATGTTTTCGCCGCGGCCCCGCTGGATGATCTCGCCACGGGCCATCACCAGGTACTGGTCGGTCAGCTCCTCGGCGAAGTCGTAGAACTGCTCCACCAGCAGGATTGCCATGTCGCCACGCTCGGCCAGGCGGCGGATGACTGCGCCTATCTCCTTGATCACCGAAGGCTGGATGCCCTCGGTGGGCTCGTCGAGGATCAGCAGCCGCGGGCGGTTGGCCAGGGCACGGCCGATTGCCAGCTGTTGCTGCTGGCCGCCGGACAGGTCACCGCCACGGCGTTGCTTCATCTGTTCCAGCACGGGAAACAGTTCGTAGATGAAGGGCGGTACCTCCCGAGCTTCACGGGCGGGGAAGCGCGACAGGCCCATAAGCAGGTTTTCCTCGACAGTGAGGCGGGGGAAGATCTCGCGGCCCTGGGGCACGTAGGCGATGCCGGCGTGGACCCGTTGCTGGGGCTTGAGGCTGGTGATCGGCTTGCCTTCCCATTCGATGCTTCCGTCGCGGGCGGGTACCAGCCCCATCAGGCAGCGCAGCAGGGTGGTCTTGCCCACGCCGTTGCGGCCCAGCAGACAGGTGACTTCGCCGATCTTGGCTTCGAAGGACAGGCCCCGGAGGATGTGGCTGCCGCCGTAATACTGGTGCAGGGTGTCGATCTTGAGCATGTGTGTATTCCTGAAATTGTTGCTGTGCCTGTGCCGGCCCTTTCGCGGGTAAACCCGCTCCCACAAGGACCGCGCAGCTCTTCAGGCCTGTGTGGGAGCGGGTTTACCCGCGAAGAGGCCGGCACAGGTTTCAATGTCTAGCGGCCCAGATACACCTCGACCACCCGCTCATCCGCCTGCACCTGTTCCAGCGACCCTTCCGCCAGCACGCTGCCCTGGTGCAGCACGGTCACATGGTCGGCAATGCTGCCGACAAACCCCATGTCATGCTCCACCACCATCAGCGAATGCTTGCCAGCCAGCCCCTTGAACAGCTCGGCGGTGAACTCGGTCTCGGCATCGGTCATGCCCGCTACCGGCTCGTCCAGCAACAGCAGTTGCGGCTCCTGCACCAGCAGCATGCCGATCTCCAGGAACTGCTTCTGCCCATGCGACAGCAAGCCCGCCTGGCGCTGGGCCAGCGGCAGCAGGCGCAAGGTGCCCAGCACCTCCTCGATGCGTTGGCGCTGCTCACCACCCAGGCGCGCTGCCAGGCTGGCCCATACCGACTTGTCGGTCTTCAGCGCCAGCTCCAGGTTTTCGAACACCGTCAGCGCCTCGAACACCGTGGGCTTCTGGAACTTGCGGCCTATGCCGGCCTGGGCGATCTGGTATTCGCTCATGCGGGTCAGGTCGAGGGTGTCGCCAAAATAGGCCGTACCGCTGTCGGGCCTGGTCTTGCCAGTGATCACATCCATCATCGTGGTCTTGCCGGCACCGTTGGGGCCGATGATGCAACGCAGCTCGCCCACGCCGATGTACAGGTTCAGCGCGTTCAGCGCCTTGAAGCCATCGAAGCTGACGCTGATGTCTTCCAGGCTCAGCACCGTGCCGTGGCGGGTGTCGAGGCCGGTCTTGCGGCTTTGGCCCAGGCCGATGGCGTCGCGGCTGGCGCCGAGGTTGTCGAACACCGGTTCGAGCATGAATTCCGGGTGTACCGGGGGCACGCCTCTCATGGCTGGCTCCTTTTCTTCAACAGGCCGACCACGCCCTTGGGCAGGTACAGAGTGACGAGGATGAACAACGCGCCGAGGAAGAACAGCCAGAACTCCGGGAAGGCCACGGTGAACCAGCTTTTCATGCCATTGACCAGGCCGGCGCCGAGCAGCGGGCCGATCAAGGTGCCGCGCCCGCCCAGGGCCACCCACACGGCGGCTTCGATGGAGTTGGTCGGCGACATCTCGCTGGGGTTGATGATGCCCACCTGCGGTACGTACAGCGCACCGGCCAGGCCGCACAGTACGGCGCTGAGCACCCACACCAGCAACTTGAAACCACGCGGGTCGTAGCCACAGAACATCAGCCGGTTTTCGGCGTCGCGCACGGCGGTGAGCAGGCGGCCGAACTTGCTGCGGGTGAGGCGCCAGCACAGGTACAGGCTGGCCAGCAGCAGGCCGACGGTGAGCAGGAACAGCACTGCGCGGGTGCCTTGGGCGGCAATGTCGAAGCCAAGGATGGTGCGGAAGCTGGTAAAACCGTTGTTGCCGCCAAAGCCGGTTTCGTTGCGGAAGAACAGCAACATGCCGGCGAAGGTCAGCGCCTGGGTCATGATCGAGAAGTACACGCCCTTGATCCGCGAGCGAAAGGCGAACCAGCCGAACACCAGCGCCAGCAGCCCGGGCGCCAGCACCACCAGGCAC
Organism: Pseudomonas sp. C5pp; assembly: GCF_000814065.1. Lineage (NCBI taxonomy): Bacteria > Pseudomonadati > Pseudomonadota > Gammaproteobacteria > Pseudomonadales > Pseudomonadaceae > Pseudomonas > Pseudomonas sp. C5pp. The sequence goes on from NZ_JWLN01000011.1 coordinate 43,506, forward strand.
AGGGCCCAGGCGAAATGCTGGGTGCCAGCCCAGTACCACGGCAGCTCGCTCCACGACAGGAAGGTCATGAACCCTGGCAGGCCGTCACCGGCGGCCTGGCGCATCAGGTACATGCCCATGGCGTAGCCACCGAGGGCGAAGAACAGCCCGTGGCCCAGCGACAGCAGCCCGGCGTAGCCCCAGACCAGGTCCAGGGCCAGGGCGACGATGGCGTAGCAGAGGATCTTGCCGACCAGGGTCAGGGTGTAGGCCGACACTTGCAGGGCATGGTCCGCCGGCAGCAGCGACAGCAGCGGCAGGGCCACCAGCAACAGGACGACGACGGCGCCGATGGCCAGGGTCAGGCGTGGCCCGGCCTTTTGCGTAGCGGTGACAAGCAGTGGCTGGTTCATCAGTCGATTACCCGTCCCTTGAGGGCGAACAGGCCTTGCGGGCGCTTCTGGATGAACAGAATGATCAACGCAAGGATGAGGATCTTGCCGAGCACGGCGCCGATCTGCGGCTCCAGCAGCTTGTTGGCGATGCCAAGGCCGAAGGCTGCCCACAGGCTGCCGGCCAACTGGCCGACGCCGCCGAGCACCACCACCAGGAACGAGTCGATGATGTAGCTCTGGCCCAGGTCCGGGCCGACGTTGCCGACCTGGCTCAGGGCCACGCCACCAAGCCCGGCGATGCCCGAGCCGAGGCCGAAGGCGAGCATGTCGACGCGCCCGGTGGACACGCCGCAGCAGGCGGCCATGTTGCGGTTCTGGGTGACCGCGCGCACGTTCAGGCCCAGCCGCGTGCGGTTGAGCAGCAGCCAGGTGAGCAGTACCACGGCCAGGGCGAAGCCGATGATCACCAGGCGGTTGTATGGCAGTACCAGATTGGGCAGCAGCTGGATGCCCCCCGACAGCCAGGCCGGGTTGCTGACTTCTACGTTCTGCGCGCCGAACAGCAGGCGGATGGCCTGGATCAGGATCAGGCTGATTCCCCAGGTCGCCAGCAGGGTTTCCAGAGGGCGGCCATACAGGTGGCGGATTACCGTGCGCTCCAACGCCATGCCGACGCCGGCACTGATGGCGAACGCCACCGGCAGGGCGATCAGTGGGTAGAACTCGATGGCGCCGGGGGCGTAGCGCTGCAGCAGTACCTGGACCATGTAGGTGCTGTAGGCGCCGAGCATCAGCATTTCGCCGTGGGCCATGTTGATCACCCCGAGCAGGCCGAAGGTGATGGCCAGGCCAAGGGCTGCCAGCAGCAGGATCGAGCCCAGCGACAGGCCGCTGAAGGCCTGGCCGAGCAGTTCGCCGGCCAGCAGCTTGCGCTGCACCTGGGCCAGGCTGGTTTCGGCGGCGGTGCGCACGCCCGGGTCGGTTTCCGCGTTGGGTTGCAGCAAGGCTTCGAGGCGGGTGCGGGCCAGCGGGTCACCGGTTTCGCCGAGCAGGCGAACGGCGGCCAGGCGTACTGCCGGCTCGCTGGCGCCCAGTTGCAGGTTGGCCAGGGCCAGGCCGAGGGCGGCGTGCACGGCGGCATCCGGTTCGCTGGCGAAGCGCCGGTCGAGGAAGGCCATTTGCGCCGGTTGCGCGCTTTTCTGTAGTTGTTGGGCAGCGGCCAGGCGGATGTCTCTGTTGTCGCTGAGCAACTGGTGGCTAGCCAAGGCGTTGTCGATCAGGCCACGCAGGCGGTTGTTCAGGCGCACCTTGCGTGTGTCGTCGGCGGCGATGCGGCCCTGGCGCAGGTTGCCCAGCAGCGCCAGGCGAGCGGTATCGGGTTGTGCGGCCCAGCCTTCGAGCAGGCGGGCTTGCTCGGCGGGCTTGGCAGCGAGGAAGAATTCGCCCTCGCTGGCCTGGGTTGCCAAGGGCATCAGCAGGAGAAGAGTTAGCAGGAGTCTAAGCATGCGAGCAATCCTGGAATACAGCGGTGGATTCTTCGCGGGTAAACCCGCTCCCACAGGGACCGCACAGGTTTCGAACCTTGCACCGAACCTGTGGGAGCGGGTTCACCCGCGAATGGGCCGCAAGGCGGCCCTAACGGCTCTCAGTTACCTTTCACGGCGTAATCAGGGCGCTTGTCGTTGCCGGGAATGAACGGGCTCCATGGCTGCGCCCGCAGCGGTTGCTCGGTCTCCCACACCACGCTGAACTGCCCGTCATCCTGGATCTCGCCGATCATCACCGGCTTGTGCAGGTGGTGGTTGGTCTTGTCCATGGTCAGGGTGAAGCCGGACGGCGCCTCGAAACTTTGCCCGGCCAGTGCCTCGCGCACCTTGTCGACATCGGTGGACTTGGCTTTTTCCACCGCCTGCGCCCACATGTGGATGCCCACGTAGGTGGCCTCCATCGGGTCGTTGGTCACCGCCTTGTCGGCGCCTGGCAGGCCCTTGGCCTTGGCGTAGGCCTTCCAGTCGGCGACGAACTTCTGGTTGACCGGGTTATCCACAGACTCGAAGTAGTTCCACGCCGCCAGATGGCCCACCAGCGGCTTGGTGTCGATGCCGCGCAGTTCTTCTTCGCCCACCGAGAACGCCACCACCGGCACGTCGGTGGCCTTCAGGCCCTGGTTGGCCAGCTCCTTGTAGAACGGCACGTTGGAGTCGCCGTTGACCGTGGAGATGACGGCGGTCTTGCCTCCGGCGGAGAACTTCTTGATGTTGGCGACGATGGTCTGGTAATCGCTGTGGCCGAACGGCGTGTACACCTCTTCGATGTCCTTGTCGGCCACGCCCTTGCTGTGCAGGAAGGCACGCAGGATCTTGTTGGTGGTGCGCGGGTAGACGTAGTCGGTGCCCAGCAGGAAGAAGCGCTTGGCGCTGCCGCCGTCCTCGCTCATCAGGTACTCAACGGCCGGGATGGCCTGCTGGTTGGGCGCGGCGCCGGTGTAGAACACGTTCGGCGACATCTCTTCACCCTCGTACTGCACCGGGTAGAACAGCAGGCCGTTGAGCTCTTCGAACACTGGCAGCACCGATTTGCGCGACACCGAGGTCCAGCAGCCGAACACCACTGCCACCTTGTCCTGGGTCAGCAGCTGTCGGCTCTTTTCGGCGAACAGCGGCCAGTTGGAGGCCGGGTCGACCACCACCGGTTCGAGCAGCTTGCCGTTCACGCCGCCCTTGGCGTTGATCTGCTCGATGGTCATCAGCGCCATGTCCTTGAGCGAAGTCTCGGAAATGGCCATGGTCCCCGACAGCGAATGCAGGATGCCGACCTTGATGGTTTCGGCGGCCTGGATGCTCCAGCTCAGGCCCATTGCGGCAATCGATGCGCTAAGGGTGAAGGCCTTGATCAGACTGCGTCGCTTCATGTGCTCTCTCCGCTGAGTTTTTATGTGTTGGGCAAGCGGGGAGGGGTGTTGCAAGGGGTGTGCCTAACGGCGGAAGGTGCGCAATAGAGGGGTTGTGCGAGGTGTTGGGGCGTTGGTTGGATCCAGGTTGGTGCCTGATGGATTTGTGTGCACAGGATTGGGGCTGCAGAGCAGCCCCCAGGGTCATCAGCCGTTACGCACTGCCGTGCGCGGATGGCGCTTGCTACGCACCCCCTGATAGGTCACCGCCAGCAGCACGAACCAGATCGGCGTCACCAGCAACGCCGCGCGGGTATCGTCCTCTAGGCTCAGCAACACCAGGATGAAAGCAAAGAACACCAGGCACACGTAGCACATGAAGCGCCCGCCCGGCATCTTGTACTTCGAGGCCTGGTGCAACGCCGCGCGGTGTTTGCGGTAGTTCAGGTACGACAGCAGGATCAGTGTCCAGACGAACATGAACAGCACCGCCGAAACGGTGGTGACCAGGGTGAATGCCTCGACCACGTTCGGCACCAGGTAGATCAGCACTGCGCCCAGCAGCAGGCAGGTGCAGGAGAAGTACAAGCCGTTGGCAGGTACCGAGCGGCTCGACAGTTTCTCGAATGCCTTGGGTGCGTCACCCTCCTGGCTCAGGCCGTAGAGCATGCGGCTGGTGGAGAACACGCCGCTGTTGGCCGACGAAGCCGCCGAGGTCAGCACCACGAAGTTGATGATGCTCGCCGCCGCTGGCAAGCCGGCTAGCACGAACAGCTCCACGAACGGGCTCTTGCCCGGCACCACGTCGCGCCATGGGGTCACGGCCATGATCGCGATCAGCGCCAGCACATAGAACACGATGATGCGTACCGGGATCGAGTTGATCGCCCGCGGCAGGGTGCGCTCCGGGTTCTTCGCTTCGGCGGCGGTTGTACCCACCAACTCGATGCCGACGAAAGCGAACACGGCGATCTGGAAGCCGGCGAAGAAGCCCATCAGGCCATTGGGGAACATGCCGCCGTCATTCCACAGGTTGGCCAGTTGCGCGGTGCGCCCGCTGGGCGAGGTGAAGCCGGTGATGACCATGTACAGGCCGGTGGCGACCAGGCCGATGATGGCGACAATCTTGATCAGGGCGAACCAGAACTCCATTTCACCGAACATCTTCACCGTCACCAGGTTCAGCGACAGCAGCAGCCCTACGCAGGTCAGCGCCGGTATCCACTGCGGCAGTTCGGGGAACCAGAACTGTGTATATGCCGCGATCGCGACCACGTCGGCGATGCCGGTGACCACCCAGCAGAACCAGTAGGTCCAGCCCGTGAAGTAGCCTGCCCAGGGGCCGAGCAGGTCGGCGGAAAAATCGATGAACGACTTGTAGTTGAGGTTCGACAGCAGCAGTTCGCCCATGGCGCGCATGACGAAGAACAGCATGAAGCCGATGATCATGTAGACGAAGATGATCGACGGCCCGGCCAGGCTGATGGTCTTGCCCGAGCCCATGAACAGGCCGGTACCGATTGCGCCGCCAATGGCGATCAGCTGGATGTGGCGGTTGGTCAGGTTGCGCTGCAGATGCTGTTCATCTGGCGCTGTGGGTGAGGTTTGCGTCATAGGCTGCATTCCGTTGGACGGTCGGTCGTCTTGTCAGAGGTAGCCGGCTAGGCTAACACGCGCGTTCCAGTTCGGGGCGCGACAGATCGACTCGACTTTTGGGTAGCAGTGTTGTGCCTGTGCCGGCCTCTTCGCGGGCTTGCCCGCTCCCACAGGGACCGCGCTGGCGCAGGAACTGTAGGAGCGGGTTTACCCGCGAAAGGGCCGGCACAGACGAAGCAAGGCTCAAGCGCTGGCCAGCACCCGGCCGCGTCTGACCACTAGGCTATCCACCAGCCACATCACCACCATCGACACCCCCACCAGCGGGAACATCAACCCCAGTACCAGCATCACCCCCACCGCTACTTTCCAGCGCGGCAGGTCATGGCGCAGCGGCGGCACACCCAGCCCGCCGGCCGGCCTGCGCTTCCACCACATCACCAGCCCGCTCACCGAGCCCAGCAAGATCATCAGGCACACCAGCAGGATGATGATCTGGTTGAACGCCCCGAACATCTTGCCTTCATGCAGCATCACACCCAGTTCGGTAGCGCGCGCCACCGGGCTGTAGTCCTGCCAGCGCACATCGGCCAGCACCTTGCCGGTGTACTGGTCGACATGCAGGGTGGCGTCGTTGCGTGGGTCGTCGGCGAACACCGCAATGGTGAACACGCCATCGGCCGTGGTCGGCGCGGTAATGCTGTAACCCGGCTCGACCTGGCGCGCGGTTGCGATGTCTTCGACTTGCTGCAGGCTTACCTGTGGCGCTGCGGGCGCGCTCGACGTCATGTGATGCCCGGCATGTTCGGCGTGTGCACCGGACTGTGGCATCGGCGTGTTTTCCATCGCCCACGGCACGGTCTGGCGGTGTGCGCTGTTGAGTTCACCCGCCTGCTGGTCGGATTTGGGCACGTCGTTCCACATGGCCGCCGGAAAGCGGTTCCACAAGTCGGCGTACTGCTTGCCCCATAGGCCGGTCCAGGTCATGCCGCTGAGCAGCATCAGCAGTAACAAGGCCGAGCCCCAGAAGCCGGTTACCGCATGCAGGTCGCGCCAGAACATTCGGCCGCGTGCCGAGAGCCGTGGCCACAGCACGCCAGCGCCATTGCGCCCGCGTGGCCACCACAAGTACAGGCCCGACACCACCAGCACGATGCCCCAGCCCGCGGCCAGTTCTACCAGGCGGTCACCGACCGTGCCGACCATCAGTTCGCCATGCAGGGCGCGGGCGATGGCCTGCAGGTTCTGCTTGCCATCCTGTACGCCAAGGACTTTGCCGCTGTAGGGGTCGACGAAAACGTTCAGTTCGCGCCCGGCGTCATGCACCACGAATTGTGCGCTGCGTTCGGCGTCCAGCGGCGGCAGGTACTGGCCAACGTGGCCCTCGGGATAGGCCTTGCGCACTTCGGCCAGCATCGTGTCCGCGCCCTGTCGGTGGTGGCCGGCTTCGACCACCATCAGCTCGCGGTACAGCAGCGGGTCGAGCTGCGGCTTGAACAGGTAGATTATCCCGGTGATTGCCAGCAGGATCATGAACGGGGCCACGAACAGCCCCGCATAGAAGTGCCAACGCCAGGCCAGGTTGTAGAAATTGATGCGTGTTCCTCTCATGGGAACCTCCTGTTTGACCAGCAGATGGGCGCGACCTGCGCCGCGCCCGTTGTTGTTGTCAGAAGCTGAAGTCGACCTTGGTCCAGAAGGTCCTGCCTGGCTCGTTGACCGGCTGTGGATCGCTAGCCGGGTAGCCGAACCCGGCGTTCCCGGCCAGGTTCAAATGCTCGGCGTAGGTCTTGTCGAACAGGTTGTCGACCCCCGCGCTGAGCTTGAGGTGGTTGCTCACCTTGTAGGCACCATTGAGCGAGAACACGCCGAAGCCGGCGCTGTTGTCGTAGTCCTTGCCGACCACGTTGCCCTGGTTCTCGGCGATGCGGTTCTGCGCCGCCACCAGCCGCCACAGTGCGCCGACGCTCCATGCATCGCGGCTGTAGGTCAGGCCCAGGCGGCTTTCCAGAGGCGGCATTTGCGGCAGTGCTGCGCCGTCACTGCTGTTCTTGCCCCAGGCGTAGGCCAGCGTTGCGTCGGCCTTCCAGTTTTCCGTCAGCTGGTAGGCCGCGCCCAGTTCGCCGCCCATGATGCGGGCGTCGATGTTGCGAGCCTGGGAGCTCATTCCCTGGTAGTCGAACAGGATGTAGTCGCGGATCTGCCCGATGTAGCCAGACGCCCAGGCTTCCATGCGCTCGTCGCGGTACTGGACACCGAAGTCGAGCTGGGTGGTCTTCTCTGGTTTGATACCGTCGAAAGCATTGGCCGCACCGGGTGGTGCCAGCTTGGGCGAGAACAGCTCCCAGTAGTCGGGGAAACGCTGGGCATGACCAAGGCCGATGTACGTGGTGGCCGGGATGGCTGCCAGGTCGTGCTCGTAGCGGACGAAACCGCTGGGCAGGGTATCGGCGCGGGTGTCGCCGTTGGTGGCGCTGGTTGCGCGGAAGTCGCGGGCCGAGGCGCGGTCCAGGCGGGCACCGGTAATCATGCGGTCCTCACCGCTGACGTACCAGGTCAGCTCGCCGAAGGCACCGTAGTTGTGGAAGTCGGCGTCCTTGGTCCAGGCCTGGCCCTTGTGCGCGTCCACACCCATGCCGCCGCGTTTGCGATGTTCGTTGGTCTGCGCGTCGATGCCGCCGATCAGTTGCACATCGGCCCAGCGCCAGGTGGCCTTGATGCGTGCGCCCATGGTGCGGCGGTCGACGTTGCTGACCATCGGCATGCCCATCATGCCGCTGCCCGAAGGCGTGCGCAGGCTGTAGTTGTCCATCACGTGGTCGGCGTAGTTGTAGTAGACCTGCGCCTCGACCTTGTCGAGCACCTCGCCGAGGTTGGATTTTTCGAAACGCAGGCCCAGGCTTTCGCGCTTGAACTGCGAGCCGTCCATGCCACGCCCGGCATAGCGGGCCTCACCATCGCCCTTGCCGGCGGTGAGTTCCAGCAGGGTGTCCTGGTCGGGTGTCCAGCCGAGGGCGACATCGCCATTCCACTTGTCCCAGCGTGACGGCACGGTGTTGTCATCGCCGTCATGGTAGTCGTCCGAGCGCGACTGGTTGCCGACGAAGCGGGCGTAGGCCTGGTCGTTGCCGGCGGCGGTGTCCAGCACCTTGTCGAAGCGGCCGTTGGAGCCGGCCAGCAGGCTGGCGTTGACCCGGCTGCCGATGGTGCCGAACTTCTCCGGCTCGCGCTCGAAGAGGATGGTGCCCGCCGAGCCGCCCGGGCCCCAGATCACGCTTTGCGGGCCTTTGATCACGATCAGGCGGTCGTAGGTTTCCGGCGAAATGTACGACGTGGGGGCATCCATGCGGTTGGGGCAGGCGCCCAGCATCAGGCCGCCATTGGTGAGGATGTTCAGGCGCGAGCCGAACATGCCGCGCAGTACCGGGTCGCCGTTGGTGCCGCCGGCGCGGATGGCCGAGAAGCCGGGGATGGTCTTCAGATAGTCGGCGCCGTCGCTGGCCGGCACCGGCTGGCGCGGGTCTTTCGGGTTGGTGACCACGGTCAGCGGCGAGCTCGGGGCCACGGCGGTGATCACCGTCGGGCTCAGTTCGGGGGCGTCGTGTGCATGGCCTTCATGGCCTGGGTCGGCGGCCAGGGCCACGGGCGCGAGCAGCGAGCCGCACACGGCGGCGATGGTCCCACGCAGGGACAAGGCAAAAACAGGGGTGCAGCCGGACATAATGATTCCAGTCGATCAGTCATGAGTCAGCGCGAAGCCTCCTGGCTTCGTGCGCGAAAAATGTGGGTTCAGAGGTTGATCGAGGAAGGTGGGGCGCGGCTGCGCGCGCCGGGGAATACAGCCTGCCGGGCATGGCCCTGGCGCGTGGGTGCGAACAGGTGGGTGGTGGGTACGACGCTGCTGGCACTGAGCGGGCTGAGGGCCTGGGGCAGGGCCGGGCAGTTGAACAACAGGCTGCAGTAACCGCACTTTTCCCACATCACATGCAGCTGGCCATCGCCAGCCTGGCCGTGATGGGCGTCGCCGCCATGCTGATGGGCGGTGGCCATCGGCATGTCCATCGGCATGCTCATGCCGGCGTGGTGGTCCATCGGCATCGACTGGGAAATCAGCGGGCCGATGAAGATCATCCACATGGCGAACAGGCTCAGCCATCCGCCACCGGCGCGCCTGCGGTCAGGGCGGGTGGTACGGCTGATGCTGTTGCGCGGCAGGCTCATGACGAGTGCCTTTCAGCGGGTGATCAGTGCGCGTGTTCGTGGGCTTGCGGCTGGTCCGTCGGCGCCTGCTTCTGCACGGCCACATCGACGGTGATATCGCCGGCCTTTTCGAAGTGCAGGGTCAACGGGAAGCGCTTGCCGTCGCTGAGCAGGCTGCGGTCCTTGGGCTGCATCAGCATCACATGGTAGGCGCTGGGGGCGAAGGTCAGGTCCTTGCCGGCGGGCACCACCACGCTGGGTACCTGCTGCATCTTCATGGCACCGCTGGCGCTCATGGCATGCTCGTGCAGTTGTGCGTCATCGCTGATGGGGCTGTCGACACCGAGCAGGCGGTCGTCGGCCTGGCCATTGTTGTGCACCACGAAATACGCCGCGACGTTGGGGGCGTTGGGGGGCAGCTGCAGTGACCAGGGGTGGGCGATGTGCAGGTCACCCACGCTGTATTCGTGGGCATTGGCAAAGGCGCCGGGCAGCAACAGGGCGGCCATGACGAGGGCATGCTTGAGCATGGTGAATCTCCGTTTCTGTTCAGGTTCAGGCAGACAGCGTGATGAACTCAGGCCAGCGGAGAGGCACGGGGGTTGAGCGCCGGCCAGAGTTGGCGCGGCGTGGCGTGGTAGTCGGCGGGTGGCGGCAGCAGGCCGGCCAGCAGTATCGGCGGGTTGTACAGCTGCGGCGGGTAGCCGGGCAAGGCCAGCAGTGGCGCGGCACCGGAGCAGCACCAGCAATTCATCATGCTGGCGCTGTCGTCGCTTTGCGGGCCGAGGTCGATCTTGGCCAGGGCCTGGACGTCGACCTTGGCCTTGTTGGCCATGCTGGAACAGAAGGCCCCCCACAGCAGCTGCTCGGCCGGGCCCTTGGGCGCGGCGGAAGACAGCGGCATGGCCAGCAGGTTGAACAGCACTGCAAGGCAGGCTATCCAGGCGATGTGCCGACGTGGGGGCATGGAGAGATCCGGTCAGGAATCGTGGTGGGTATTGTAAGGCGGAGTATAGGTAAAAATGGCGGGGTGCGGTGAAGTGACGCAGGCCGTGCCCTTCGAGGGGCAGCTTTGCAGCCCGATCGCCGGCAAGCCAGCCCCCACAGGGACCGCACAGATTTCAGGGCCTGTGGTAAACCTGTGGGAGCTGGCTTGCCAGCGATGAAGATCAAGGTACCCTCAAGCCTTGTTGCGGCCCATCAACCCTCGCACGGTCTCCTGCAGGTCCGCCGGCAGCACCACCACCTTGGCATTGCTGCTGCCCGCCAGGTTCTCCATGGCCCCCACATAGCGCTCGCCCAGCAGGTACATCGCCGGCACGGTCTCGTTGCCGACCGCGTCCTTGACCAGCGAAATCGCCCGCGCCGAGGCCTCGGCCAGGCTGATCTGCGCTTCGGCATCCAGCCTGGCAGCCTGCAAGCGTGCTTCTGCTTCCAGGATCGCCGCCTGCTTGGCTCCTTCGGCACGAGTCACGTCGGCCTTGCGTTCACGCTCGGCTGCCGCCTGGCGCTCCATGGCCAGTTGCATGTTCTCCGAGGGCTTGATGTCCTGGATTTCCACCGAGCGTACGGTCACGCCCCAGTCTTCGGTCTGCTCGGACATCGCCTCGCGCAGGCGCGCCTTGATCTGCTCGCGGCTGGACAGCGCTTCGTCCAGGTCCATGGCCCCGACGATGGCGCGCAGCGAGGTCATGGTCAGGCTGGTGACGGCGAACGAGAAGTCCTGCACGCCATAGGAGGCCTTCTGTGGGTCGACCACCTTGGCGAAGCACAGGGCGTTGGCCACGATCACGGCGTTGTCCCGGGTGATGATTTCCTGCTGCTGCACATCGAGGATGATGTCCTTGGTAGGCAGGCGGTAGGCGACCACGTCCATGTATGGGATGACGATGTTCAGGCCGGGCTTGAGCGTGCTCTGGTAGCGGCCCAGGCGCTCGACGACCCATTCTTCGCCCTGGGGCACGATGCGAACCCCCTTGAACACGGTGATCAGGACGAACAGGGCGATGGCGACGACGACGATGAGGCTGGTCATGATGCGAAATTCCTTTTAGTGCGGATTCAGGCCCGAATGACCCGGGCGGTGTTCCCTTCGATGGCGGTCAGGCGTACCCGCTCGCCGGCCGCGATCTCGCTGTCGGCGATGCAGGTCCATTCCTCGTTACCGAGGATAGGCTTCTGGAAGCGCACACGGCCTTTCTGGAACTCCGATACACCAGCAGTCAGCAGCCCCACTTCACCGATCACGCTTTCGGCGGTCCAGCGCACGTCTGGTTGCTTGCGCCGGAACAGCTTGAACCACAGTGCCGTGGTGACTGACGACATCAGCACCCACAGCAGCACCTGCATGTCCAGTTGCAGGCTGGGGGCGGTCAGCGAAATGAGCGATACCAGCACGGCGCCGATGCCGAACCAGAGGATGAAGAACGTCGGCAGGACCAGTTCGAGCAGGATCAGCGCGATGCCGAAGACCAGCCAGATCCACCATTGCATTTCCATATGGGTAGCGCCTTCCGGGAGGGGAGTGCCGAGTTTAAGGTAGCAGTGCGGCACATGGCCACTTCATGGTTTGCAAGAAAAGTCCGAAATGGCTGTAGGAGCAACTGTCTTGTGCAAATACATGAAAGTTGCCGCGTCCCCTGTGGGAGCGGGTTCACCCGCGAACACCGGCGAAGCCGGTGCCATGCACCGCGTTGATTTCTTCGCGGGTAAACCCGCTCCCACAGGGATCTGCGGTGCGCTTGCGGAGTTTGTCATCCGCGCAGGTCGAGTGCCGCAGCCAGGTCGGCTGGCGAATCGAATGCCCGGTTCACATCCGGCAAAGCCGGTCGCTTCAGGATCAGCACAGGTATCCCCAGCTCCCGCGCCACCTCCAGCTTCGGTTCGGTCGCTACGCTGCCACTGTTCTTGCTGATCAGCACATCGATCTTGCGGCGCTGGAACAACGCCCGCTCCTCCTCGATATGGAACGGCCCGCGCGCGCCAATCACTTCGCAGCGATCGTTGCCAGGGCACGTTTCCAACGCACGCAAGGTCCAGAACTGCTCCAGCGGTATCTCGTCCAGATGTTGCAGCGGCTCACGCCCCAGCGTGAACAATGGCCTGCGAAACGGCTTGAGTGCCTCGATCAACCCCGCCCAGTCCTCGACCTCGCGCCAGTCGTCCCCCGCTTGTGTCTGCCAGGCCGGGCGGCGCAAGGCCCAGCACGGAATACCGGCCAAGCGTGCGGCGTTGGCCGCGTTGCGGCTGATCTGCGCGGCATAGGGATGGGTAGCATCGATCAGCAACGTGATACCTGCATCGTGCAGGTAGTTCGCCAGCCCTTCGGCACCGCCAAAGCCGCCGACCCGAACCTGGCATTGCAGGTCCTGCGGCACCCGGCCGATGCCCGCCAGGCTGTAGACATGCTGCGGGCCCAGGCGGCGAGCGATGGCCAGGGCTTCAGTGACGCCGCCCAGCAGCAGGATGCGCCCGTTCATTGCACACCCGCCCGGCCGACGATGCCACCCTGGCGATCGATGGCGAACACCTCCACCTGCACCTGCGCCGGCACCACGCTGCGGGCGAAGGCCAGGGCGTGGGCGCACACCGCGTCACCCAAGGGAATGCCGGCCGCATGGGCCAGTGCCAGGGCCTGTTGGCTGGTGTTGGCAGTAATGATCGATGCCTGCAGCGCTGCGTCGGCGCCGATGTCCGCCGCCCAGCCGGCCAGTTGCGGCAGGTCGATGCTGGAATGACGGCTGTGCAGGTCCATGTGCCCGGCAGCCAGCTTGCTGATCTTGCCGAAACCGCCGCACAGGGTCAGGCGTGGCACCGGTACTTTGCGCAGGTGCTTGAGCACCGCACCGACGAAGTCGCCCATTTCGATCAGGGCTATTTCCGGCAGGCCATAGACGCGGCGCATGGTGTCTTCGCTGGCGTTCCCGGTGCATGCAGCGATATGCGTGTAGCCGTTGGTGTGGGCGACATCGATGCCCTGGTGGATCGAGGCGATGTAGGCCGCGCAGGAAAACGGCCGCACGATGCCGCTGGTGCCGAGGATCGACAGCCCGCCGAGAATGCCCAGGCGCGGGTTCATGGTCTTCAGGGCCAGTTGCTCGCCGCCCTGCACATTGACCGTCACCTCGAAGCCGCCGGGGTAGCTGCATTCGTCCGCCAGGCGTTGCAGGTGTTCGCTGATCATGCGCCGTGGCACCGGATTGATGGCCGGCTCACCCACCGCCAGCACCAGCCCCGGGCGGGTCACGGTGCCGACGCCGGTGCCGGCGACAAAACGGATGCCCGGTTCGGCCAGCAGGCGCACCTGGCTATAGAGCAGGGCCCCATGGGTCACGTCCGGGTCGTCGCCGGCGTCCTTGAGCGTGCCCGCTTCGGCACCTTGGCTGATGAGGCGGCAGAACTCCAGGCGCATCTGCACCACCTTGCCCTTGGGCAGGGTGATGCTGACGGCGTCGCTGCTCTCGCCTCCCAGCAGCAAGCGCGCTGCCGCCAGGCTGGTGGCAGTGGCGCAGCTGCCGGTGGTCAGGCCGCTGCGCAGGGGGGCGGGCTGTTCGCGGGTTTCTTCACGCATCGGCGGGTTTCACCACGTCCAGCAAGGTGATCGGCAGCGCCTGGCGCCAAGTGTCGAACGCGCCCAATGGCTGGGCATGGGCGACATGGATGCGGGTCAGCTCGCCACCGTGGCGTTCACGGAAATGCGCCAGGGCAAGTTCGCTTTGCAGGGTCACCGCATTGGCTACCAGCCGGCCGCCGGGGCGCAGGTTTGCCCAGCACAGGTCGAGCACACCTTCGCGGGTGACGCCGCCACCGATGAAGACAGCATCCGGTTGCTCCAGGCCCTCCAGCGCCGCTGGTGCCTTGCCGCGGACCAGTTGCAGGCCGGGTACACCCAGCGCATCGCGGTTGTGTTCGATGAAGCCCTGGCGGCCTTCGTCGGCCTCGATGGCCAAGGCGCGGCAGGCCGGGTGGGCGCGCATCCATTCGATGCCGATCGAGCCGCAGCCGGCGCCCACGTCCCACAGCAGTTCGCCGGGCTGTGGTGCCAGGCGGGCCAGGGTAATGGCGCGGACGTCGCGCTTGGTCAGCTGGCCGTCATGCCGGAAGGCGCTGTCCGGCAACCCGGCCAGCCGGTGCAGGCGCGGCGCCTCGGGCGTGGCCAGGCACTCGATGGCTACCAGGTTGAGCGCGGCGACGTCGCTGTGCGGCCAGTCCTGGGCGGTGCCGGCCAACTCACGTTCGTCCACGCCACCCAAGTGTTCGAAGACTCGCAGGCGGCTTGGCCCGAAGCCCCGCTCGCGCAGCTGCGTGGCAATTGCTGCCGGGCTGTCGCCGTCGTTGCTCAGCACCAGCAGGCGCACACCGCTGTGTAGATGGGCATTGAGCGCTGCCAGGGGCCGAGCGACCAGCGATACCACCTGCACGTCCTGCAGTGGCCAGCCCAGGCGGGCGGCGGCCAGGGCGCAGGAGGAGGGCATCGACAGCACGCGTATTTCAGCGGCGGGCAGTTGGCGCGCCAGGCTGGCGCCGACGCCGTAGAACATGGGGTCGCCGCTGGCCAGCACGCATACTGGCTCACCGCGCAGAGCCAGGACCGGGGCCAGCGAGAACGGGCTTGGCCAGCCCAGCCGTTCGCCGGCCACGCAGCGTGGCAGCAAGGCCAGCTGGCGCGGGCTGCCGAAGATCCGCGCAGCGCCCAGCAGCGCGCGCCGGGCCTGCTTGCCCAGGCCGCTGAAGCCGTCTTCGCCGATACCTACTACTGTCAGCCAGGGTGCCATGTATTTCATTCCGCCATTTTTGGGGCCGCTGCGCGCCCCTTCGCGGGCTCGCCCGCTCCCACAGGTACAGCGCTGCCGTTGAGGGCAGCGGTGATTCTGTGGGAGCGGGCATGCCCGCGAAGGAAGGCGACGCGGTCCTTAATTTCTACTCGATCGTCGATGATGCTCGACCACCGGCTTTTCATGCCGCCGGACAAAGCAGGCATAATACCGCGCCTTCTACACTCAAGCGCATTTTCACAGATTGCCGGACGCCCCTTTGACCCAGGCCCATGCCTCCCATGTATCGCCCCGTCCCTCGGCCTGCCCGGGGTTGTGGCGCATCGTCAGTGCCCGTGATGGCGGCATCTGCCGTATCAAGCTGCCGGGCGGCCTGCTGCTGGCCGACCAGGCCGACGCAGTGGCGGAGGCTGCCGAGCGTTTCGCTGGTGGCGTGATCGAGGCCACCAACCGCGGCAACCTGCAGATTCGCGGCATCGGCAGCGAGCATCGCGGCCTGGTCGAGACACTGCTCGCTGCCGGCCTGGGCCCACGTGATGCCGCCGGTGACGATGTGCGCAACCTGATGCTCAGCCCGCTGGCCGGGCATGACCCGGCGATGCTGCTGGACGCTCGGCCGCTGGCCGGGCAGATCCTCGACCTGCTGGAAGGCACTCCGCGTTTTCACCAGTTGTCGGCCAAGTTCGCCGTGCAGCTGGATGCCGGCGAAAACCTGGCCATGCTCGAACACCCCCATGACCTGTGGCTGTCGGCCCTGCGCCTGGGGCAGCAGACCTGGCTGGCGTTTGGCCTGGCGGGTTGCCCGGCAGACGGCCAGGTGCTCGGTGCTGTGCCGGCGGACCAAGGCCTGGCACTGGTGCGTGCGGTGCTGGAGCGCTTCCTCGACCTGGCCACCTCGGCACAGTCGCGCATGCGCCAGTTGCTCGAGGTATGTTCGGCAACCGATTTCATCGACGGGCTCGGCCTGGCCATCCGCCGCGATGCCGCCGTGCTCGCGTGGCGGCGTGAACCGCGCAGCGTCTCGTGGCTGGGCGTCCTGCCCCAGGCGCAGGGCGTCGCCTTGGGCGTTGCCCCGCCGCAGGGGCGCCTGACCCCGGCCATGCTGCGTGGCGCTGCGCGCGTTGCCCGTGAACATGGTGATGGCAGCCTGCGGCTGAGCCCCTGGCAAAGCCTGGTGCTGACCAACCTGCAAGCGCAACACATCGACCACGCCCAGGCCGGGTTGTCCGCACTGGGCCTGCTATGCCATGACCATGAGCCACTGGCCCGCATAAGCGCCTGTACCGGCGCCAGTGGCTGTGCCAAGGCCCTGGGCGAGACCAAGGCCGACGCCGTCACCCTGGCTGCACTGCTCGGCCCTGGCGTGCCCGGCAGCGTGCACCTCTCCGGTTGCCCCCGATCCTGCGCCGTGGCCCATGTTGCCCCGGCCACCCTGCTGGCGCGCGCGCCGGGCCGTTACGACCTGTACCTGCGTGATGCGCGCCAGCCGGGCTTCGGCGCCCTGCGCGCCACCGACCTTACCTTGAATGAAGCAGGCGCCATGCTCGACCTGCCGACGGAGCACCTTGATGATTGACTACATCCGCGATGGTCAGGAGATCTATCGCAATTCCTTCCGGATCATCCGCGAGGAAGCCCGACTCGAGCGGATCCCCGCAGACCTCGAAAAGCTCGCCGTGCGCGTGATCCACGCCTGTGGCATGGTCGACGCCATCGATGGCCTGCAGTTCTCCGAAGGCGCCGGCCGGGCCGGGCGCGAGGCGTTGCTGAACGGCGCGCCGATCCTGTGCGATGCGCACATGGTCGCCGAAGGCATTACCCGCGCCCGCCTGCCCGCCGACAACAAGGTCATCTGCACCCTGCGCGACCCGAGCGTACCGGGCCTGGCGAAAGACGCCGGCAACACCCGTTCCGCCGTGGCCCTGGAGCTGTGGCGACCGTACCTGGAAGGCAGTGTGGTGGTGATCGGCAATGCGCCTACCGCACTGTTCTACCTCCTGGAAATGCTCGACGCCGGCGCCCCGAAACCAGCACTTATCCTCGGCTTCCCGGTCGGCTTTGTCGGTGCCGCCGAGTCCAAGGCGATGCTCGCCGCCGACAGCCGTGGCGTGCCGTTCGTGATCATGCAGGGCCGCCTGGGCGGTAGCGCGATGGCCGCAGCTGCGGTCAACGCCTTGGCCACGGAGGTGGAATGATGGCGCCGCGTGGACGTCTGCTGGGCCTGGGTGTGGGCCCTGGCGACCCAGAACTGATTACCCTCAAGGCCCTGCGCCTGCTGCGTGAAGCGCCTGTGGTTGGCTACTTCGTGGCCAAGGGCAAGCGCGGCAACGCCTTCGGCATCATCGAGGCGCACCTGCAGCCCGAGCAGACCCTGCTGCCGCTGGTCTACCCGGTAACCACCGAAGCGCTGCCAGCGCCGCTGTCCTATGAACAGGTGATCAGCGACTTCTACGACGAGGCCAGCGTGCAGGTGGCCGAGCACCTGGATGCCGGCCGCGACGTGGCGGTTATCTGTGAAGGCGACCCGTTCTTCTATGGTTCCTACATGTACCTGCACGACCGCCTGGCGCAGCGCTACGAGGCCGAAGTGATCCCCGGCGTCTGCTCGATGCTCGGTGGCGCCTCGGTACTGGGCGCGCCGCTGGTGTACCGCAACCAGAGCCTGTCGGTGCTGTCTGGCGTGTTGCCGGCCGAAGAGCTCAAGCGTCGCTTGGCCGATGCCGACGCGGCGGTGATCATGAAGCTTGGCCGCAACTTCCCCAAGGTGCGCGAAGTGCTGGCCGAACTGGGCCTGGACGGGCGCGCGCTGTATGTGGAGCGGGCGACCATGGCCAACCAGAAAATCGTGCCGCTGGACCAGGTCGACCCACAGTCGTCGCCGTACTTCTCGCTGATTATCGTGCCGGGTGAAAAATGGCAGGGCTGAACATGCACCAGGCACCGGCGATCGTCATCCTTGGCCAGGGCAGCCTGGCCACGGCGCAGCGTATCCAGCAGTGTTATCCACAAGCATCGATCCATGGGCTGGAAGGACGGGTCGAGGGTGCCGACCTTTGCTACACCGCGTTCGGCGATACCCTGCGTGGGCTGTACCAGCAGAACACTCCGATCATTGCCTTGTGCGCGGCGGGTATCGTCATCCGCAGCCTCGCCAGCCTGCTCAGCGAGAAAGGTGTCGAGCCGCCAGTACTGGCCGTGGCCGAAGACGGCAGCGCGGTAGTGCCGTTGCTCGGTGGCCTTGGCGGTGTGAACGTGATGGCGCGCGAAATCGCTGAAGCACTGGGCGTTGCTGCGGCGATTACCACCAGCGGCGAGTTGCGTTTCGGCACCTGTCTGCTGAACCCACCGCAAGGTTACGCGTTGGCGGATATCGAGCAAGGCAAGCGCTTCGTCTCCGACCTGCTGGCTGGCGAGGCGGTGCGCATCGAAGGTGACGCGCCGTGGCTGCAGCAGGCGCAGCTGCCTGCCAGCGAGGCGGCCCGGCGTACCATCCATGTGGGGCACCAGGCGCGCCCGGCCAGCCGCGACGAGCTGCTGATCCACCCGCGTTCGGTGGTGGTGGGTGTTGCTGGCGGTAGCCTGGCCAGTATCCGGTCGGCATTGCAGCAGGCCGGCATCGCCGAGCCGGCAGTGGCCTGCCTGCTGGCCGACGAGCAAGCCATGGCCGATAGCGCCCTGTACGAGGCCGCACAGGCCCTGGGGGTTGCCTTGCGCTTTGCTGCCAGGACGCATGATCTCGCCAGCATGGTTGCCGCGGCATTGCCTGCTGCGCAGCTGATCGAGGTGGCAGACGTGGTCATCGCGGTGGCGCCTGCCCCGGTCGAAGTGGCGCAGATCGGTCGTCGTCGGGGTCGCCTGGCGGTCATCGGCCTGGGGCCTGGTGCAGCCGAGCTGATGGTGCCGGCGGTCAAGGCCGAGCTTGCACGGGCCGAGGATGTGCTCGGTTACGAAACCTACGTGCGCATGGCCGGCCCGTTCCGTGACGATCAGGTACTGCACTGCACCGACAACCGTGAAGAGATGCAGCGTGCCCGGCATGCCTTCGAACTCGCGGCCCAGGGCCGTTCGGTGGTGGTCGTTTCGTCGGGAGACCCGGGGGTGTTCGCCATGGCGGCTGCGGTACTTGAAGCGCTGCACGAGTCCACGGACCCGGCTTGGCACCGGGTGGATCTCGAGATCCTGCCAGGGGTGTCGGCCTCGCTCGCGACGGCCGCCCAGGCGGGCGCGCCGCTGGGGCATGACTTCTGTGTGATGTCGCTGTCCGACAACCTCAAGCCGTGGTCGATCATTGAAAAGCGCCTGGACCTGGCGGCCCAGGCCGACCTGGTGCTGGCATTCTACAACCCGATTTCCAAGGCCAGGCCGCACCAGCTTGGGGTAGCGCTGGAGGTCGTGCGCCGGCACCGCGAGGGGAACACGCCTGTAGTCCTTGGCCGTGACATCGGTAGGCCGGGTCAAACGCTGAAGGTCGTCACATTGGCCGAGCTGCTGCCGGAAATGGTCGACATGCGCACCATGGTGCTGGTGGGTTCATCTACAACCTGCGTGTTTCCTCGTCTCTCGGGTGGGGTGTGGGCCTACACCCCGCGTTGGTACCCGTCGGCTGACTAGTTGCACCGGAAACCCTTCAGCGCGCTGCATCCTGGGCGCGCTGGCTAAGGTGGTCGCCCCTGACTCGGGGGGCAACCATCTAGGAGTTTCCACATGTCCACAGAAACACAAGTCACTGCGACCGACACAGCCATCCTGGTCGAAGGCAACCTGCTGGCCTGCGGCGCAGGCATGTCTTCGCAAAGCCGTCATGACGTAAAGAACGCCTTCCACTTTGCCACCTTGGTGGCTGACAAGTCCTTCGATGCCGAAAAACAGAGCAGGGAGTGGTACGACCGGTTCATCGATGTCATGCGTGATCTTGGCTTTACCATCCCTCGTCGCACCTTCGAGCTGGAAACCTCTGCCGAGTTGTCTGTCACCGTGGGCGCTGTCGCTATACGGGCGATCGGTGCGGTCGGCAATGCAGTGCTGGGTGGTACCAAGTTGGGTGTGCTGGCCAAGGCGGCTTTCGACAAACTCACCACCGTCGAAAATGACGTCAAGGTGGTCGATCACAAGCGCAAGAACAAGGTCAGGGGCATGGTCGGGATGGCCGCCTGCGTCGAAACCGACAACAACGATGTGGTCATGGTGGTGAGCTGCATCCAGGCCTCTGCCCCCAAACTGGAGGATGACATCCTGGGTATCCAGTGGAAGCTGGAAAAGACCGAGTACTACGCCGGCATGGCTGTGCTCACCCTCAACACTTTCGTCTACGACAAGGTCCGCGAAACCGTGGAAAACAAACTCGGCGTGCGCAGCGTCGAGAACGTTCTCCAGTACGACTTCTGATTGCAGGGCGGCGTTGTTGCAACGCCGCCTTGTTCGGCTCTTTGTGACGAGGCAATGCAATGGACAGAACAGCTGAACAACTGATGTTGATTGGCGGGACTGCATTACTGTATCGCGCGGACGCTGGCCAGATTCAACGCCAGGCTGCTTTCGACTCCATCCTTTACGCCCAGTTGGTGGCCAACAGGAATGCGGGGTCACGCTTTGACAACTATGAAGCATGGTATGACGCCTATCGCGAGGCATACCGGCAACTGGGCTGGATCAAGCTGGCCAGTACGCATGACTTGAAACAGCTGGGGCAGCCCGCGCCCAGCGCGCAGATACAGCCACTCGAGGCGTGGCTGAAGATGCGCTCGATCCGTCATGAGGCTGTGCTGGCTGCAGTAAGAAGTGGCCTGGGCCGATCGATCGAAGGTTTTCGTCACCAACTGAAGTTCAGCACGCAGGGTTCGCAACTGGTGATCGAGCTTGGCTTGCTCAAGCCGGGCCCGACCCTCGATCTTTGCAGTATCACCTTCCAATTCGACGCACCGATCGCCGGCATACCCCAGGACATGCTGCTGGTCGAAAAGGCGTTGGAGGGTGAAGCCGGGTTCAATGGCGTTTCCTTGCAGCTGGATAACGGGCGTTTCCAATACCAGCGAGATGAGCTGGAGGCATTGATGAAAACCAAGGATGCACAAGGGGAGTATCGGTTCGACCTGCATTAGGCAATGGCTATGGCGCCAGGTAGCCTTTGATACCGGTAAAGATGATTTGCGCAGCCAGGGCGCAGACGAACAGCCCCATCAGCCGGCTGACGATCTGCAGCCCCTGGTCGCCGAGGATGCGCTCGATACGGTGTGACAGGTACAGCACCAGGCCGACGGTGAAGCTGGCCAGGGCGATGCTGATGATGGCCAACAGCTTGTCGTCCCAGTGCGGGTGGCCGACGCCCATTACCAGCAGTGCACCGATGGTGCCCGGGCCGACGGTGAGCGGGATGGTCAGCGGCACGATGGTGACATCCTGCTGCACGTTGTCGGCCTGTACCGCAGACTTGCCTTGGGCCATGCCCAGTGCCGAAATGAACAGCACACTGCCAGCGCCGATGCGGAAGGCGTCGGCGGTGATGCCGAAGATGCCGAAGATCGCCCGACCGAACAGGTACAGCAAGACACTGGCGATGAGTGCGGCGATGGCCACCTTCCATGCCAGCTGCTTGCGCTCCTTGCTGGAATGGCCGCGGGTCAGGCTGATGAAGCACGACAGCACGAAGAACGGGCTGTAGAGCACGAGCATTTTCAGGTAGACGCTGAACAACTCATGGAGCATGGGGGCTAGTCCAGGCAGTTATGGCTGGGCAGAGTTTATCAGCAGATTCTATTGATAGCCTGTACCGGCCTTTTCGCGGGTGAACCCGCTCCCACAGGGATAGCATTGCCTTCAGGCCTTATGCAGTACCTGTGGGAGCGGGTTCACCCGCGAAAAGGCCGGCACAGGCGCCTCAGATCAGGAACTATGCACCGGATCCACCTTGGCTTCCCGGTGATTGGCCCAGTACTGGATCAGCTCTCGCAACTGCGACAGTTCCACCGGTTTGGCCATGTGCCCGTCCATGCCCGCCAGGCGGGCGCGTTCCTTGTGTTCGGCAAGTATGTGCGCGGTCAGCGCCACCACCGGGGTGCGCTGGCGCTGGTTGGCGGTTTCCCAGGCGCGCAGCTGCTGGGTGGCCGAGAAACCGTCAAGTATCGGCATTTCGCAGTCCATCAGCACCAGGTCATAGCGCTGCGCCTTCATCGCCTGCAAGGCCTCTTCACCATTGCTGGCGGTGTCGGGCTCGAGGTTGAGCTTGCCAAGCATGCCGCGGATCACCTTGGTCGAGATGCTGTTGTCCTCGGCGACCAGCACGCGGAAATCGCCGGGCAGGTCCAGTGCCTGGGGGATGCCGGGCAAACTGGCTGGTACGGCTTGCTCGCGGCCGCGCTGGGCCAGTTCTTCGGCCAGGGTGGTTTTCAGCGTGTAGCCGGCCACCGGCTTGGCGAGGATCCGCTTGACCCCGGCGTTGCGCGCAATTACCTTGCTCGGCGCGTTGCTGATGCCGGTGAGCATCACCACCAGGATGTCGTGGTTCAGGCTCGGGTCTTCCTTGATCTTGGCGGCCAGCTGCATGCCGGTCATGCCTGGCATGTTCTGGTCCAGCAGCACGGCATCGAAGTAGTCGCGCAGGTGGGCCTTGGTGCGCAGCAGGGCCAGTGCTTCCTTGCCCGACGGGACCGCGCTGACGTTCATGCCCCAGGCGCTGCACTGCTGTACCAGCACCTTGCGGCAGGTGTCGTTGTCGTCCACCACCAGTACGCGAGCATCACGCAGCGGGCTGTCGAGGTCGGCCGGTGGCTGTTCCAGGCGCGAAGGGTCCAGCGGCAGGGTCAGCCACAGGGTATTGCCCATGCCGGTGCTGCTCTTGATGCCGAACTCGCCCTGCATCAGCCCGATCAGCTGCTTGGCGATGACCAGCCCCAGGTGGCCGCCCAGCTTGTTGCTGGACAGGAAGTGGTGGCTGTGCAACTCGGCCTGCAGCAAGGCTTCGCGGTCAGCGGCCGGCAACGGTTCGCCGCTGTCCTGCACGGCGATGCGCAGGCGCGGTACCTCGCCGCGCTGGTCCAGCGCCACTACCAGCAGGATCTCGCCCTGGTCGGTGTTTTTCAGGGCATTCTCCAGCAGGCTCGACAAGGCCTGGCGCAGGCGCGTCGGGTCGCCGCTGATCACCCGTGGTACCTGCGGTTGGGTGAAGCTGATCAGTTCGATGTTCTGCTGTTCGGCCTTGGCGCGGAAGATGTTCAGGCAATCCTCGATCAACGCGTTGAGGTCGAACTGCACGTCATCGAGTTCGATCTGCCGGGATTCCAGCTTGGAAATGTCGAGAATCTCGTTGATCAGCGTCAGCAGTTCGTTGCCGGCGCTGTGAATGGTCTGCACGTAGTCGCGTTGCTTGACCGACAGCGGCGTGCCCAGAAGCAGCTCGGTCATGCCCAGCACACCGTTCATGGGGGTACGGATTTCGTGGCTGATCTTGGCCAGGAACTCGGCCTTGGCGTTGATTTCGGCATCGCTGGCGGCCAGTGCGCGGCTGGCGCTGAAGCGCTCCTCGCTAATGCGCCGCAGGCGTTCACTGACGGCCAGGTTGAGAAGCAGGCCGCTGGCCACGGTCAGGCCCAGCAGGATGCACAGCAGCCAGGGCGTCGAGGTACGGGTCAAGCCCAGTAGCGCTGGCAGCAGCACCAGGCCACCGAGGTTGAACACCACCATGGCCAGACTGAACAGACGTGCGGGCGCATAGCCCTTGTACCAATGGTAGCTGCTGACCAGCAGCATGCTCACGCTGCCCAGGGCCATCAGGGCGTAGGTCATCAGGTTGAGGGGCAGGGTGTCGACGAACAGCAGCACCAACCCGCTCACCCCGACCAGCAGCATCTCGCCCTGCAGCAGACGGTTTAGCCGTGGCGAGTTGCATGGCGAGAAGAAATGCTGGGTGAAACCCAGCCCCGCCAGGCCGGCCAGGACCAGCGTCAGGTATGCGGCGGGTGTTTGCGCGCTATGCCAAACGTGCCACCAGGGGCCGCTGAGGTTCAGCAGGATCAGGCCGCTGAGCAGCATCAGGCCGTGGTACAGCGCCAGGATCAGGGTGGTGCTGGAGCGGCTGTAGAGGAAACGGATCAGGTTGTGCATGATCAGCATCACCAAGCCGCCGAACAGCATGCCGAACAGCAGTGGCTGGCGCTGGTCGGAGGCTGCCACGGCCGCAGGCTCCAGGCTGATGGCCGGGCGCAACTGGTGCTCGGAAACCAGGCGCAGGTAGATATCCAGGGGTTGCTTGCTGTTGGGCAGGGGTAGTACATGGTCGCTGCCACGCAGGGTCGGGCTGGCATTGCCTGCCTGGCGCCCGTGGTGCAGCTGACGCAGAAGCTTGTCGCCCTCGAGGGCGTAGAGGTCCAGGCCAGAAAGGTCTGGGGCGAAAACCCGCAGCAGTTTTTCCTGCTCGCCGGGCTCCAGGCGGTAGTGCAGCCACAGGGCCTGTTCCGCAGGAGCGGCATCCAGGTCGGCAAGTACCAGCGGGCTGAACTGGTTGCGGTAACGTTCGGAGCGCACGTCGCTCAGTTGCAGGTTGGCCTGTTCGTCGAGCATAACGGCCCAGCCTCCGTCATGTTCGGCCGCCGCCGGGAACATGCAGAGCAAGGTCAGCAAGCTGACGATCAGAGCTGAGGCAATCCGAAGCCGACGCACTACGAAATCCCTTCTTAGCCTAGGTGCCGGGTATTAACTATGCGCGGCGCGCCAAGTCGAAGGCAAGGCCCCTTGGGGCCCTGTCGACGAGCCGGATGCCGCAGGCGCAAGGTGCTGGGGCGCGCTGCGGACGTCCGGTACAACTTACTGCTGGTGCTCACCGCGTTCGCGGGCGATGGCCCGGTAGCCGATATCGGTGCGGTAGAAACTGCCGTTCCAGCTGATTTCCTTGGCCAGGCGGTAAGCCTGCTGCTGCGCGTCGGCAACGGTGCTGCCCATGGCGGTGGCGCACAGCACGCGCCCGCCGTTGGTAGTCACCTTGCCATCCTTGAGTGCGGTACCGGCATGGAACACCTTGCCTTCGATCTTCGCAGCAGCGTCCAGGCCATTGATCACGTCACCCTTGGCGTAGTCGCCCGGGTAGCCGCCGGCAGCCAGTACCACGCCCAGGCTCGGGCGCGGATCCCACTGTGCTTCTACCTTGTCCAGCGCCTTGGCGAAGGCGGCCTCTACCAGCAGTACCAGGCTCGACTCCAGGCGCAGCATGACCGGCTGGGTTTCTGGGTCGCCGAAGCGGCAGTTGAACTCGATGACCTTGGGGTTGCCCGCCTTGTCGATCATCAGGCCGGCGTAGAGGAAGCCGGTGTAGACGTTGCCTTCCTCGGCCATGCCGCGCACGGTCGGCCAGATCACCTGGTCCATCACGCGCTGGTGAACTTCGGCGGTGACTACCGGGGCAGGGGAGTAGGCACCCATGCCGCCGGTGTTCGGGCCGGTGTCCTGGTCGCCGACACGCTTGTGGTCCTGGCTGGTGGCCATGGGCAGCACGTTCTGGCCGTCGACCATGACGATGAAGCTGGCTTCCTCGCCGTCGAGGAACTCCTCGATCACCACGCGGGAGCCCGCATCGCCGAAGGCGTTGCCGGCCAGCATGTCACGCACGGCGGCTTCGGCTTCTTCCAGGGTCATGGCGACGATCACGCCCTTGCCCGCGGCCAGGCCGTCGGCCTTGATCACGATCGGCGCGCCTTTTTCCTGCAGGTAGGCCAGCGCCGGCTCGATTTCGGTGAAGTTCTGGTAGTCGGCGGTCGGGATCTTGTGACGCGCCAGGAAGTCCTTGGTGAAGGCCTTGGAGCCTTCCAGCTGGGCCGCGCCCTTGGTCGGACCGAAGCAGTCCAGGCCGCGGCTGCGGAACAGGTCGACCACGCCGATGACCAGCGGTGCTTCCGGACCGACGATGGTCAGGTCGACGTTTTTCTCGGCGAAGTCAGCCAGTTGCTCCAGGGCGCACACGTCGATGGCGACGTTCTCGCACTTGGCTTCAATGGCGGTGCCGGCGTTGCCCGGGGCAACGAAGACTTTCTCCACGCGTGGGTCCTGGGCGACTTTCCAGGCCAGGGCGTGCTCACGGCCGCCGCTGCCGATGATCAAAACTTTCATGTCAAAACCTCTGTTTGGCGGCAATCCTCGTACCCTGTGGGAGCGGGTTCACCCGCGAATGCGGCGGTGAATCCAACATCGCATTCGCGGGTGAACCCGCTCCCACAGCGGCCTAGGATCGGCCGGCCATCTTGATTAGTGGCGGAAGTGGCGCATACCGGTGAAGACCATGGCGATGCCGGCTTCGTCAGCGGCAGCAATCACCTCGGCATCACGCATCGAACCACCTGGCTGGATCACGGCGCTGATACCCACTTTAGCCGCATTGTCGATGCCATCACGGAACGGGAAGAACGCATCCGACGCCATGACTGCACCCTGCACCTGCAGGCCGGCATGCTCGGCCTTGATTGCAGCAATGCGCGCGGAGTTGACGCGGCTCATCTGGCCGGCGCCGACGCCGATGGTCTGGCGCTGCTTGGCGTAGACAATGGCGTTGGACTTGACGAACTTGGCCACTTTCCAGGCGAACACCAGGTCGTTGATCTCTTGCTCGGTTGGTGCACGCTTGGTGACGATCTTCAGGTCATCGGCAGTGATCATGCCGATATCGCGGCTCTGCACCAGCAGGCCACCGTTGACGCGCTTGAAGTCCCAACCGGCAGCGCGCTCGGCTGGCCACTCGCCGCACTCCAGCAGGCGTACGTTCTGCTTGGCGGCAACCACTTCGCGGGCAGCCTGGGAAATTTTCGGGGCGATGATCACTTCGACGAACTGGCGGTCGACGATGGCCTTGGCGGTTTCGCCGTCCAGTTCGCGGTTGAAGGCGATGATGCCGCCGAACGCCGACTCGGTGTCGGTGGCATAGGCCAGGTCGTAGGCCTTGCGGATGCCGCCTTCGTCTTCAGGTACAACGGCCACGCCGCACGGGTTGGCGTGCTTGACGATGACGCAGGCCGGCTTGACGAAGCTCTTCACGCACTCCAGCGCGGCATCGGTGTCGGCCACGTTGTTGAACGACAGTTCCTTGCCCTGCAGCTGGACGGCGGTGGAAACGCTGGCTTCGCCTTTCTTCGCTTCTACGTAGAACGCCGCGCTCTGGTGCGGGTTTTCGCCGTAACGCATTTCCTGGGCCTTGACGAACTGGCTGTTGAAGGTGCGCGGGAACTCGCTGCGGCCTTCAGTGCTCAGGGTTTCTTTGGCCTGGTCGATGGTGCCCATGTAGTTGGCGATCATGCCGTCGTAGGCAGCAGTGTGCTCGAACGCCTTGAGCATCAGGTCGAAGCGCTGGGCGTAGGTCAGGCCACCGGCCTTGAGGCCTTCGATGATGCCGGCGTAATCGCTGGCGTTGACCACGATGGCCACGTCCTTGTGGTTCTTGGCAGCCGAGCGGACCATGGTCGGGCCGCCGATATCGATGTTCTCGATGGCGGTCGGCAGGTCACAGCCAGGCTTGGAGATGGTGGCTTCGAACGGGTACAGGTTGACTGCTACCAGGTCGATCGGCTTGATGCCGTGCTCGTTCATGATGGCGTCGTCGGTGCCGCGACGGCCGAGGATGCCACCGTGGATTTTCGGGTGCAGGGTCTTGACCCGGCCATCCATCATTTCGGCGAAGCCGGTGTAGTCGGCCACTTCCACCGCATTGACGCCGTTGTCCTTGAGCAGCTTGTAGGTGCCGCCGGTGGACAGGATCTCGACACCGAGCTGCTGCAGCTCACGGGCAAATTCGAGGATACCGGTCTTGTCGGAGACGCTGATCAGGGCGCGGCGGACTGGCAGGCGGGTAGTCTGGTCGGTCATTTCGGGTTCCAATAACGCGGTGGAGTCAGCAAAAAAGGCGCCTCTGTTCAGGGAGCCGCCTTTTCTGGTTGGGATTCTGGCTTACAACAAGTCGTACTGCTTGAGCTTCTTGCGCAGGGTGCCTCGGTTCAGCCCGAGCATCTCGCTGGCCTTGGTCTGGTTGCCCTTCACGTAGTTCATCACGCTTTCGAGCAGGGGCGCCTCGACTTCGGAGAGCACCAGGTTGTACACGTCCGTCACGGTCGCGCCTTCCAGGTGGGCGAAGTAGTTGTGCAGCGCCTTCTCGACGCTGTCGCGAAGGGTCTGGCCCTCTTCGCTCGGCGTGTTGAGGTGCTGTTTCAGGTTGGCGTTGTCGCTCACGGGCGTTGTTCCACTCACAAATGTCTCGGTCATCATCGTCATGCGGCCACCCCTTGTCCGTCCTCTGTCTCAAGGCTCTGTCGACGTTCGCTGAAAAACGCGCGAACGTTGGCGCACTGCGCTTGTGTGTCTTCCAAAGCGTTGAACCGGGAGCGAAACTCCTTGCCGCCGGGTCGTGTTGCCAGGTACCAGCCAACGTGCTTGCGGGCAATACGTACGCCCATCACATCGCCATAGAAGGCATGCAGCGCGGCCAGGTGCTCCAGCAGGATGCGTTCCACTTCCTCCAGCTGCGGCGCTGGCAGGTGTTCGCCAGTGCGCAGGTAATGCTCGATCTCGCGAAAGATCCATGGCCGCCCCTGGGCGGCCCGGCCGATCAACAGGCCATCGACCCCGGTGGCGTCCAGCACCGCCCGGGCCTTTTCTGGCGAGGTGATATCGCCGTTGGCAAAAACCGGGATCGACACCGCCTGCTTGATGGCAGCGATGGTGTCGTATTCGGCTTCGCCGGTGTACAGGTCGGCGCGTGTGCGGCCATGCACCGCCAGCGCCTGGATGCCGGCCTGCTCGGCAATCTTCGCCACGTTCAGGCCGTTCTTGTTCGCCCGGTCCCAGCCGGTGCGGATCTTCAGGGTCACCGGGACGTCCACGGCGCCGACCACGGCGTGGAGAATCTCGCTGACCAAGGCTTCATCTCTCAATAAAGCAGAGCCTGCGGCTTTGTTGCAGACTTTTTTTGCCGGACAGCCCATGTTGATATCAATGATCTGGGCGCCTGCATCGACGTTGGCCTTTGCCGCCGCTGCCATCATCTGCGCATCACCACCGGCGATCTGTACCGAGCGTGGCTCGGGATCACCTTCATGGATGCGGCGCAGGCTCGACTTGCGGCTGTTCCACAGGCTCATGTCACTGGAGACCATTTCCGACACCACCATGCCGGCGCCCAGGCGCTGGCAAAGTGTACGGAAAGGCTGGTCCGTGACCCCGGCCATGGGCGCGAGGATCAGGTTGTTACGTAGTGTGTATGGGCCGATGCGTACCGCCGACATAGGTGATCCCTGTTGTGGGGCCGAATCTTGGAGTTCGAAAAAGGGTTGGCATGATACCCGCTCTCGGTGACCGGATAAAGATGGATTTGGATAAAATCTGAACAGTTGTCGGCTTATGACTTTTGGTATGGGTGAGGATCCAAGACCTTGCGCGGCCCCTGTGGGAGCGGGTCTGCCCGCGAAGCAGGCGGCGCAATGGATGGCACGGGCTTCGCCCGTGTTCGCGGGCGCGCCCGCTCCCACAGGGCTGCTGGTTATTCCGGCGAACGGAAGCTCAGGCTGTAATTAACGGCCTTCGGCCCTGGGTCGAGGATGTCCAGGGCGATATGGATCGGGGTCTGGCTTGGCATTTCGCCGCGCCCGGCCAGTTCGCCGGACAGGTATTCGCTGGGCTTGAAGCGACGGCTGGCGATCAGCTGGCCATTGAGGTCGGCGAAGCGCAGCTCCAGCAGCGGGAACGGCTGGGCGAACGGCGCGCGGTTGTAGATGATCGCATCGACGATCAGTGCGCCCTTGAAGTCCGGGTGGCTGCGTACTACCAGGTTGCTGCTCTTGATTCGAGCGATATCGACGCGGGTCGGCACTTCGCAGCCGACCAGCGGGCAGACTTGCTGGAAGAGCGGCCGGTACTGGTCCTGGCGGGCCATTTCGTCGAAATGGAACCAGACATACTGGAACGCAAGCAAGCCAGCGGCCAGCAGTGTCAGGAAACCCCACAACAAGCGCTTGCCCCAGTTGGGCGCGGGCTGTTCCCAGCCCAGTTGCAGTGGGTCGTCGACCACATCTACCAGCGGCTCCTTGCGCGCCGGGCGCTCGGCTTTGCCGGCAAGGCCTGGTTCCAGGCGTTCGTCGGGAAGCGGCTCGACAGGTTCGTCGTCGCGCGCTGACAGGCGCAGCTCCAGCGGCTCGTCGTCCCGGGCGCTCAGGCCCCGTACAGGGGCCTCATCATCGCTGGCCCGCAGCGGTTCGTTGAATTTGGGGTGGTCATCGATTTCGGCGGCGCGGTGTACCGGTGGCTCGTCGTCGATGTCCAGGTCCAGTTTGCCACCTAACGTCGGCTCGGTACGCTCGCCAGGGGCGGGTTCCAGATCCAGCTCCAGGGGCTCCGGCTCCCGCAGCACGGGCGTGGGTTCTACCGCCTGTTGCGGCTCGAACGGCTCATCGGTTGCCGTACCGAACAGGTCGTCGGCATGTTCGTCCGGGTGCAGTTCGTCACGCCGCGCCTGCAGGCCGTCATCCTGGCTTGCCGGGCGAGCCGAGGCCGGTTGGCCGCGGCGCTCCAGGCGCTCCAGTTCCATGTCGAGGTCGAGCGCGTCCAGCGCCTGGCTGGTGAGCGCCCAGTCCTCGTCCGGGGTGGTGCCGGATTCCCTTGCGACAGGCTCGGGTGCGATCACCGGTTCGGCCAGCGGCTCGGCAGGGGCGGCAGGCATCGGTGCCGGCACCGCAGGTGCGCTGGCTCCGCCGGCGCGGTTCTGCTCCAGCAGCTGCTTGGCGGCGTTGAACACCTGCAGGCAGTGGCCACAGCGCACTACACCGCGGGCCACGCTCAACTGGTGGTGGGTGACGCGAAAGCTGGTCTGGCAATGCGGGCACTGGGTGACGAAACTGTCGGTCATGCGGCAATCCGGGAGCTGTGCAGAAAAGTATTCTAGGCCCGCTTAACGGCGGCGACCACTGATGCGCACCCAGCCGTCGCGCACGACGATCGGGTCCAGTTCGAAGTCGGCGGCATAGGCTGCGGCCACTTCCTCACCTTGCTCGGCGAGGATGCCCGACAGCGCCAGCAGGCCACCTTGGCGGACCAGGCCGGACAGCTGCGGTGCCAGCGACACCAGTGGGCCGGCGAGGATGTTGGCGACCAGCACGTCGGCCTGCATGGCCGGCATGTGCTCGGGCAGGTACAGCGCCAGCTTCTCATCGGCGATGCCGTTGCGCTGGGCGTTGTCGCGCGAAGCCTCGATGGCCTGCACGTCGATGTCGGTACCGACCGCCTCACGGGCGCCCAGCAGCAGCGCGGCGATGGCCAGAATGCCCGAGCCGCAGCCGAAGTCCAGTACTTGGGTGCCTTCGAGTTGCTGGCCGTCGAGCCATTCCAGGCACAGGGCGGTGGTCGGGTGGGTGCCGGTGCCGAACGCCAGGCCCGGGTCGAGCAGCAGGTTCACCGCGTCCTGTTCCGGGGCCTCGTGCCAGCTGGGCACGATCCACAGGCGGCGGCCGAAGCGCATCGGCTGGAAGTTGTCCATCCAGCTGCGTTCCCAGTCCTGGTCCTCGATCACCTCGGCCTGGTGCTCGGGCAGCTCGGCGCCGGTCAGCAGGCGCAGGTGGGCGAATACCTGCTCAGGGTCGGCATCGGCCTCGAACAGGGCCAGCAGGTGGGTGTGCGACCACAGCGGAGTGGTGTTGAGGTCTGGCTCGAAGATCGGTTGATCCTCGGCGTCCATGAACGTGACCGAGACGGCACCCACTTCGAGCAGGGCATCTTCGTAGGTTTCGGCTTGTTCCGGGCTGATGGCCAGGCGTACTTGCAGCCAGGGCATGGCGGGCACCTTTGGTAAATCGACAGGGGCAGCCCTAGGCTGCGCGAAGGCTGGCAGTTTACGCGAGTGCGGGGGATTTGTGGATCTGGGCTGCTGTGAGCCCATTCGCAGCACAAGGCTGCTCCTACAACAGATCACATACCCATGTAGGAGCAGCCTTGTGCTGCGAATAGGGCGCGAAGCGCCCCCCGGAATGCATCAGACAAAACAGAGGGAAAGCGACTCAGCTATATAAGCAGGCTTCTCTTCACCGTCGATCTCCAGCGTGGCAATCGCCTTTAGCAGCCATTGCCCCGGTCTCTTTTCCGTCACCTCGGCCAGGTCCACCTTCAGCCGTACCTGGCTGTCGACCTTGACCGGCTGGATGAACCGCACGCTGTCCAGCCCATAGTTCACCACCATCTTCAGCCCTTCCGGCAGAACCAGGATGTCCTCGATCAGCTTGGGAATCAGCGACAATGTCAGGAAACCGTGGGCGATGGTGCAGCCGAACGGGGTTTTTGCCGCCTTTTCCGGGTCAACATGGATGAACTGGAAATCGCCCGTGGCTTCGGCGAACAGGTTGATGCGTTGCTGGTCGATCTTCAGCCAGGCCGAGCGGCCCAGTTCCTTACCAACGTACTGCGAAAGCTCTGTAACCGGTACATGGGGCATCGCGGACTCTCCGGGTTGTCAGTTGGTACGAAAGTGCAAGATCAGCACGGCGAACCGTTTCAGTCAAGTTGCACGTTTTTCGACGAATATCGGTATATGACGGCACATGCTTATAATGGCGGCCATGCCCGAGGGAGATGCTTATGCTGTTGCGTGGTTTGACCTGGCTGGTGCTATTCCAGCTGCTGGGGACGGCAATCAACCATCTGTTGGTGCCGTTTCTGCCGGGGCCGATCATCGGCCTGTTGCTGCTTTTGTTCTTCCTCATGGCCCGTGGTGAGGTGGGCAAGCCGCTGAACGAGGCCGCCAGCAGCCTGCTGCGTTACCTGCCGCTGTTGCTGGTGCCACCAGCGGTGGGGGTGATGGTGTATGCCAGGGATATCGCCGCCGACTTCTGGGCCATTGCCGGTGCCTTGCTGATCTCCTGCCTGGTGACCCTGGTGTTCGTCGGCGTGTTGATGCAAAAGCTCATCCACCGTCAGGGCCGGAGCGAGGAGCAGCCATGATGCTCGACTGGCAAGGCGCACTGGATGCGGTCGTTCATCATCCCTTGTTCGGTATCGGCATCACGCTTGGTGCCTACCAGGTGGTGCTGGCGGCCTACGAGAAGACCCGCTGGATCTTCCTGCAGCCGGTACTGGTCTCGATGCTGCTGGTGATCGGCGTGTTGCTGGTGTGTGGCATCGACTACAGCGAATATCGCAAGAGCACCGAAATCATGAACATCCTGCTGGGGCCTGCCACCGTAGCCCTGGCTGTGCCGCTCTACCTCAACCTGCGGCGTATCCGACAGCTGTTCTGGCCCACATTTACTACGCTGGTAGTCGGAGGCCTGTTCGCCACGCTGTGCTGCCTGTTGCTGGGCTGGTGGTTCGGTGCCGAGCACATGATCCTGATGACCATGGCGCCGAAGTCGGTCACTTCGCCGATCGCCATGCTGGTGGCTGAGCAGATTGGCGGCGTGGCTGCCTTGGCGGCGGTGTTCGTGCTGATTACCGGGGTTATCGGGGCAATCTTCGGCCCGGCGTTGCTGAGCCGTTTTGGCGTGCATAGCCCCGAGGCCCGTGGCATGTCTTTGGGCGTGACCGCGCACGCAGTGGGCACTTCGGTGGCCCTGCAGGAAAGTGACGAATGCGGCGCCTTTGCCGCGCTGGCGATGAGCCTGATGGGGGTGGCCACGGCGGTGTTCCTGCCGCTGGCGGTCAGCCTGGTGGCTTGAGGACTTGTGATGACGCTACCGCTGTTTCCTCTCAATACCGTGCTGTTTCCTGGTTGTTTCCTCGATTTGCAGATTTTCGAGGCACGCTATCTGGACATGATCGGGCGCTGCATGAAGCGGGGCGAAGGTTTTGGTGTGGTGTGCATCCTCGAAGGCGAGCAGGTCGGCAAGGCGCCGCCGGTGGTCGCCTCGATCGGCTGCGAGGCGGTGATCCGTGACTTCGTGCAGCAGGATAACGGCTTGCTGGGTATCCGCGTCGAAGGCGTGCGGCGCTTCAACCTGGAAAGCACCGAGGTGCAGAAGGACCAGTTGCTGGTGGGGCAGGTGCAATGGCTGCCGGAGCAGGCGGACAGCCCGTTGCTCGAGGCGGACGAAGACCTGCTGGCGCTGCTGGTGGCCCTGGGTGAACACCCGATGGTCGAAGCCCTGGACATGCCGCGGCCTGTGGACGGGCGGCAGACGTTGGCCAACCAGTTGGCTTACCTGCTGCCCTTCATGGAAGAGGACAAGCTGGATCTGCTGACCCTCGACTCGCCACAGGAGCGGTTGGGGGAAATCCAGAAGCTGCTGGAGCGGATTCAGGGTGAGTTGTTTGCCTGATAGTGATGTGTTGCCAGTGCCGGCCTCTTCGCAGCACAAGGCTGCTCCTGCAGGCTGACGAGAGCCCTGTAGGAGCAGCCTTGTGCTGCGAAGAGGCCGGTACAGGCGACATCAATATTGATATCGCAGCAAAGCCTGCGGCAGCGCATGCATGGCAAAGAACGCCAGCAACGCGACACACGCCGGCAAAACCAGCCACCACACCCGCAGCGGCAAGGCCGGGAGGGTCTGGTGACGCTGCGCCAGTGCCAGGCTGAGCGCGCACACACAGCACGCCAGCAAGGCCCCGGCGAGGATGTCGGTCGGCCAGTGCGCCCCGAGGTACACCCGTGACAGGGCAATCGCCAGCGCCGGAATGCAGCCCAGCATCACCCAGGTCAGGCGCATCCGCGGCGGCTGACCGCGACCGGCCAGCACTGCCATTACCAGGAAGAACGCAAACGACGCCGAACTGTGCCCACTGGGCATGCTGTAGCTGGTCAGCGGGTCGCTCAGCACTTCCGGGCGGGCCCGGGCGAACAGCCACTTCAGCGTGCCGTTGGCAAACGCCGTACCCATCAGTGCGCCCGCAGCGAACATGGCATGCCGCCACTGCCTGGCAAGCAGCAGCAGGCCCGTCAGCAGCCCGCCGAGGAATAACTGGGTGCGGAAATCGCCCAGCCGGGTCACCAGCACCACGGCGCCATCGATGGCCTGGCTGCGGTGCTCCTGCACCAGTGTCATCACGCCCTGATCGAACTCGTGCAGGTAGGGCCAGCCGAGGAAGACCCCGGCCAAGGCCAGGAAACTCATGCCGGCGATCAGCCGGGTACCGTGGCGTTGATCACGAATGCTGGTGTTCAGGCTCAGCCCGATGATGACTGCCAGGGTGCCGGCGATGATCCCGGCATCCAGCCAGAAGCCTTCCGGCAAGGGCAGGCGCATGGCTGCGCCGGTAGCCCAGCCGGGCAGCAGGTAGGCCACCGCCCAGCCAGCACCGGCCACCAGGCTGACGGCGATGAACCGCGGCAGCGGCATGTCGAACATGCCGGCGACCATTGGCAGCATAGGCCGCAGCGGCCCGATGAAGCGCCCTACCAGCAGGCTGGCGATGCCGTAGCGCTGGAAGTAGGTCTCGGCGCTGCCGATCCATTCCGGATGGTGGCGCAGCAGGGGCAGCCTGCGAATGTTCTGGTGGAAGTACTTGCCCACCGTGTACGACAACGCATCGCCCACCAGGCCACCGAGAAAGCCCAGCAGCAGCGTTTCGCCCAGGCTGAAGGCGCCGCTGCCGGCCAGTACCGCGACCGCGAACAGCAGCACGGTGCCTGGCACGATGATGCCGGCAATGGCCAGGCACTCGATGCAGGCCACCAGGAATATCGCCAGGCCAAGCCACTGCGGGTTGGCGCTGAGCCAGCCAGTCAGGCTGTCGAGCCATTGGCCCATGGTTCAGCTTCCTTGTTCCAGAATGAAGAAGTCGCGGCCTTCGACTTGGCCGCGACGTAACGGGTTCCGCGTGCAGAAACGGGCGTATTCGGCATCGACGAAACGGTAGGGCAGGTGCTCGTCGCGGCCATGCGGGATGCCCAGGCGGGCGGCCTGGATCACCCGTGGCACGATGTTGCCGCAATCCTCCACGTACAGGCGCTCGGCGTCAAAACGCTGGGCGTCCCAGTGCGGCACCTTCAGGCCCAGGGCGCGGCACAGCAAGGTCTGGCCGGCGCACAGGCGCTCGGGCGGGCGGAGGTTGCCGCTCGCATCGGGGTTGTTCAGTTGCATCTGTGCCAGGCTGTTCGGCCCCGAGCGGGTGTCCTGCCAAGGATAGGCCGACTTGATGAGCACCGCGTTGCCTGGCCCGTGGGCGCTGAAGTTCAGCGAGTCGCCGCCGCGCGCGTAGTACATATAGATGTGCCCGCCATCGAGGAACAGCGCCTTGCGCTTTTCGGTGTAGCCGAGCGAGGCGTGGCTACCTTTGTCGGTGAGGTAGTAGGCCTCGGTCTCGATGATGCGCGCGGCCAGCCACAGGTCGCCGTGGCGATGGCGGATGACTTTGCCCAGCAGGGCCTTGGCCAGGGTCTGGGCGTCGCGATCGAAAAAGCTGTCGGGCAAGGCTGGCATGCGGGCGGTTCGTGGCTGGGACGGCGGGGATGATAGCAATGAATAGCTTAATCGAGGCTGAATCGAGTGGGATGTTGGCAGTGCCGGCCCTTTCGCGGGCTCGCCCGCTCCCACAGGTACCTCGGAGGTCCCAGGCCTTGTGCAATCCCTGTGGGAGCGGGTTTACCCGCGAAAAGGCCCTGACAGGAGATAGAAATTTCGATAACCCCGGTTACATCTTTCCTACACAATGCCCCCAGCCATTTTCTACCATCCGCCACCCGCCGCTGGGCGTACACCTGCGCGCCAGTTATAATCAGCCGATTTCCCCTTCGCCAAGACACCGAACCCATGACTGAGTCCGTTCTTGACTATATGACCCGCCTGGGTCGCGCTGCCCGTGAGGCTTCCCGGGTGATCGGCCGTGCCAGCACCGCGCAGAAGAACCGCGCCCTGCAAGCTGCCGCCGACGCACTGGACGCCGCTCGTGCCGAGCTGACCGCAGCCAACGAGCTGGACCTGGCCGCCGGCCGTGCCAACGGCCTGGAGCCCGCGCTGCTCGACCGCCTGGCGCTGACCCCGGCGCGTATCGACGGCATGATCACCGGCCTTCGCCAGGTGGCTGGCCTGCCGGATCCGGTCGGTGCCATCCGCGACATGAGCTACCGCCCATCCGGTATCCAGGTCGGCAAGATGCGCACGCCGCTGGGGGTGATCGGGATCATCTACGAATCGCGCCCAAACGTGACCATCGATGCTGCCAGCCTGTGCCTGAAGTCGGGTAACGCGACCATCCTGCGTGGCGGCTCCGAAGCCATCCACTCCAACCGCGCCATCGCCACCTGCATCCAGCGTGGCCTCGCCGCCGCCGGCCTGCCGGCAGCCGTGGTGCAGGTGGTCGAGACTACCGACCGCGAAGCCGTGGGCGCGCTGATCAGCATGCCGGAATTCGTCGACGTCATCGTGCCGCGCGGTGGCCGTGGCCTGATCGAACGCATCAGCCGCGATGCCCGCGTGCCAGTGATCAAGCACCTGGACGGTATCTGCCACGTCTATGTCAGCCAGCACGCCGACCTGGACAAGGCCTGGCGCGTGGCGTTCAACGCCAAGACTTACCGCTATGGCATCTGTGGTGCCATGGAAACGCTGCTGGTCGACCAGCAGGTGGCCGAGCGCTTCCTGCCGGAAATGGCCAGTCGCTTCCAGGAGAAGGGCGTCGAGCTGCGTGGCTGCGAGCGCACCCGGGCGATCATCGACGCCAAGCCCGCCACCGAGGCCGACTGGCACACCGAATACCTGGACGCAATCCTGTCGATTCGCGTGGTCGATGGGCTGGACCAGGCCATCGAGCACATCAACCACTATGGCTCGCACCATAC
The DNA here is from genome assembly GCF_000814065.1 of Pseudomonas sp. C5pp. Taxonomy (NCBI): domain Bacteria; kingdom Pseudomonadati; phylum Pseudomonadota; class Gammaproteobacteria; order Pseudomonadales; family Pseudomonadaceae; genus Pseudomonas; species Pseudomonas sp. C5pp. Next base: position 81,054 of record NZ_JWLN01000011.1, read on the forward strand.
CGACTCGATCATCAGCGAACACCAGGGTGAAGCCCGCCAGTTCATGGCCGAGGTCGACTCGGCGTCGGTCATGCTCAATACCCCGACCTGCTTCGCCGACGGCTTCGAGTACGGCCTGGGTGCGGAAATCGGCATTTCCACCGACAAGCTGCATGCCCGTGGCCCGGTCGGCCTGGAAGGCCTGACCTGCGAGAAGTACGTGGTGATCGGTGATGGCCAGCTGCGCGGCCAGGAGTCCTGCTGAGTTGAGCAAGGCCCAGGCAGTCCGGCGTATCGGCATTCTTGGCGGCACCTTCGACCCCGTGCACATCGGCCACCTGCGCAGCGCGCTGGAAGTGGCCGAGTTCATGGGGCTGGACGAGCTGCGCCTGCTGCCCAACGCCCGGCCGCCGCACCGCGACACCCCGCAGGTGGCCGCGCAGGACCGCCTGGCCATGGTGCAAGGCGCTGTACAGGGCGTGCCCTGCCTGAGCGTGGATGCCCGCGAACTGGCGCGCGACAAACCGTCGTACACCATCGACACGCTGGAATCGATCCGCGCCGAACTGGCCGCTGACGACCAGTTGTTCCTGGTGCTGGGCTGGGATGCCTTCTGTGGCCTGCCCGGCTGGCACCGCTGGGAAGAATTGCTGCAACACTGTCACATCCTGGTGCTGCAACGCCCGGATGCCGACGTAGAACCCCCTGACGAGCTGCGCAACCTGCTGGCTGCGCGCTCGGAGAGCGATCCCACCGCCTTGTCCGGCCCGGCGGGAAACATTTCGTTCGTCTGGCAGACGCCGCTTGCGGTGTCGGCTACACAGATCCGACAGCTGCTGGCCAGCGGCAAATCGGTGAGGTTCCTGGTGCCGGACGCCGTACTGGCCTACATCGAGGCGCACGAACTGTATCGTGCACCTAACTGACGGTGCCTCTGGCGCCTCATCCAACGAGTTGAACGAGTTTTATATGACCAAGCAGAAAATCCACGGCGAAGAACTGGTCGCCCTGACCAAGGCAGCGCTGGAAGACGTCAAGGCCCAGGACATCCAGGTCATCGACGTGCGCGAAAAGCACAGCCTGACCGACTACATGATCATTGCCACCGGTACCTCCAACCGCCAGATCAACGCGATGCTGGAAAAGGTCCGCGAAGCGGTCAAGGCCAAGGGTGCCCAGCCACTGGGTGAAGAAGGCAAGGGCGACAGCGACTGGGTCCTGCTGGACCTGAACGACGTCATCGTGCACATGATGACCGCCGCTGCCCGCCAGTTCTACGACCTGGAGCGCCTGTGGCAGGGTGCCGAGCAAAGCCGTGCTGCCGATGGCAAGCACCACAGCCCGGACCATGCCCACGAGTACTCCGACAAGCTCAAGGACCGGGAATAAGGAAAGCGCTGTGCGTCTGCGCCTGATCGCGGTTGGCTCGCGCATGCCGAAGTGGGTCGAGGAAGGCTGGCATGAATATGCCAAGCGCCTGCCCGCCGAGCTGTCGCTGGAGCTGGTGGAAATCCCGCTGAACACCCGTGGCAAGAATGCCGACGTCGCCCGCCTGATCCGTCAGGAGGGCGAAGCCATGCTGAGCAAGGTTCAGCCAGGGGAACGCATCGTCACCCTCGAGGTCCATGGCAAGCCCTGGAGTACCGAGCAGCTGGCGACCGAGCTGGACCGCTGGCGCCTGGATGCGCGCACGGTGAATTTGATGGTGGGCGGCCCGGAAGGCCTGGCGCCCGAGGTCTGTGCGCGCGCCGAGCAACGTTGGTCGCTGTCGCCGCTGACCTTGCCGCACCCATTGGTAAGGATACTCATCGGCGAGCAGATTTACCGCGCCTGGACCGTGCTGTCCGGGCATCCTTACCATAAATGAGCCTGTAAGCAGTCCGATGTCGCAGCCGATCCGTCTCAAGGACCACGAGAAAGACGCCCGCCTGGTGCGCAACCGCGTCGTGGTCGGCGCAGTCGCGATCATGCTGCTTATCTGCGTGCTGATTGCGCGTCTGTACTACCTGCAGGTCATCCAGCACGACTATCACTCGACGCTGTCGGAGAACAACCGGGTGCATGTGCAGCCGATCCCGCCGACCCGCGGGTTGATCTTCGACCGAAACGGGGTGATCGTCGCCGACAACCGGCCCAGCTTCAGCCTGTCGATGACCCGCGAACGTGCGGGTAACTGGCAGGAAGTGCTGGATACCATCGTCGAAGTGCTGGAGTTGACGCCCGACGACCGCGCCCTGTTCGAGAAGCGCATGCGCCAGGGCCGCCGGCCGTTCGAGCCGGTGCCGATCCTGTTCGAACTCAACGAAGAGCAGATCGCCCGTGTGGCGGTGAACCAGTTCCGCCTGCCGGGCGTGGAAGTGGTAGCCCAGTTGGTGCGCCATTACCCGCAGGGCGCGCATTTCGCCCATTCGGTGGGGTATGTGGGGCGGATCAACGAGAAAGAGCTGAAAACCCTCGACCCGGTGAACTACAGCGGCACCCACCACATCGGCAAGACCGGCATCGAGCGCTTCTACGAAGCCGACCTGCATGGCCAGGTGGGCTACGAGGAAGTCGAGACCAACGCCCGCGGCCGCGTGCTGCGGGTGCTCAAGCGCACCGACCCGAAACCGGGCAAGGACATCGTGCTGAGCCTGGACATCAAGCTGCAGGAGGCCGCCGAGGCTGCCCTGGGTGGCCGGCGTGGTGCGGTGGTGGCGCTCGACCCGCGTACCGGCGAGGTGCTGGCGATGGTCAGTCAGCCCAGCTTCGACCCCAACCTGTTCGTCACCGGCATCGGCTTCAAAGCCTATGCCGAACTGCGCGACTCGATCGACCGACCGCTGTTCAACCGCGTGCTGCGCGGCCTGTACCCGCCAGGTTCGACCATCAAGCCGGCGGTGGCCATCGCCGGCCTGGACAGCGGCGTGGTCAATGCCGGCAGCCGGGTGTTCGACCCGGGCTACTACCAGTTGCCCAACTACGACCACAAATACCGTAACTGGAACCGCTCGGGCGATGGCTGGGTCGACCTGGACACCGCGATCATGCGCTCCAACGACACCTACTTCTACGACCTTGCCCACAAGATGGGCATCGATCGGCTGTCCAGCTACATGAACAAGTTCGGCATCGGCCAGCGGGTTTCCCTCGACATGTTCGAGGAATCCGCCGGGCTGATGCCATCGCGTGAATGGAAGCGCGCCACCCGCCGCCAGGCCTGGTTCCCCGGCGAAACCCTGATCCTCGGCATCGGTCAGGGCTACATGCAGGCCACGCCGCTGCAACTGGCCCAGGCCACTGCGCTGATCGCCAACAAGGGCGTGTGGAACCGCCCGCACCTGGCCAAGACCATCGAAGGCCAGCCGCCGGTGGACGACAACCCCATGGAAAACATCGTGCTGCGTGACAAGTCCGACTGGGCCAAGGTCACCCATGGCATGGAGCAGGTGATGCACAACGCCCGCGGTACCGCACGCAAGGCGGCCATTGGCTCGCAGTACCGCATTGCCGGCAAGAGTGGTACCGCCCAGGTGGTGGCAATCAAGCAGGGCGAGAAGTACGACCGCAACAAGCTTCAGGAGCGCCACCGCGACCACGCCCTGTTCGTCGCCTTCGCCCCGGCCGAGGACCCGAAGATCGTGGTTTCGGTGATGGTCGAGAACGGTGAGTCCGGCTCGGGCGTTGCCGCCCCAGTGGTGCGCCAGGTGATGGACGCCTGGTTGCTCGACGAAAACGGCCGGCTCAAGCCCGAGTTCGCGCCTGCCACCGTTACCCAGGAATCAGCCCTGTGATGAACAATTTCGATCGCATGCTCTCCAGCGAGGATGTGATGCGTCGGCGCGCCAGCTTTCTGCAGCGCATCCACGTCGACGGCCCTTTGCTGATCATTCTGCTGACCCTCGCGGCCGGTAGCCTGTTCGTCCTGTATTCGGCCAGTGGCAAGAACTGGGACCTGCTACTCAAGCAAGCCACCTCGTTCGGCATCGGCCTGGTGTCGATGTTCATCATCGCCCAGCTAGAGCCGCGCTTCATGGCTCGCTGGGTGCCGCTGGCCTACCTGGCCGGGGTGCTGTTGCTGGTGGTGGTGGACGTGATGGGCCACAACGCCATGGGCGCCACGCGCTGGATCAACATCCCCGGGGTGATCCGCTTCCAGCCCTCGGAGTTCATGAAGATCATCATGCCGGCGACCATCGCCTGGTACCTGTCCAAGCGCACGTTGCCGCCGCATCTGAAGCATGTGGCGATCAGCCTGGTGCTGATCGGCGTGCCGTTCATCCTGATCGTGCGCCAGCCCGACCTGGGCACGGCGCTGCTGATCCTCGCCTCCGGGGCTTTCGTGCTGTTCATGGGCGGCCTGCGCTGGCGCTGGATCCTCAGCGTGCTGGCGGCTGCGGTGCCAGTGGCGGTGGCGATGTGGTTCTTCGTCATGCACGACTACCAGAAGCAGCGGGTACTGACCTTCCTCGACCCGGAAAGCGACCCGTTGGGCACTGGCTGGAACATCATCCAGTCGAAGGCGGCGATCGGCTCGGGCGGTGTGTTCGGCAAGGGCTGGCTGCTCGGCACCCAGTCGCACCTGGACTTCCTGCCGGAAAGCCACACCGACTTCATCATTGCCGTGCTCGGCGAGGAATTCGGCCTGGTCGGCATCTGCCTGCTGTTGATCGTCTACCTGCTGCTGATCGGCCGTGGCCTGATGATCACCGCCCAGGCGCAGACCCTGTTCGGCAAGCTGCTGGCGGGCAGCCTGACCATGACCTTCTTTGTGTACGTGTTCGTCAATATCGGTATGGTCAGCGGCCTTCTGCCCGTGGTGGGCGTGCCGCTGCCCTTCATCAGCTATGGCGGAACTTCGTTGGTGACGCTGCTGTCAGCGTTTGGCGTTCTGATGTCGATCCACACGCACCGCAAATGGATCGCTCAGGTTTGAATAAGGTGAAGAATTTCATGCAAGCAGTGCGTAACTGGGCTGCCCGTTGTGCGCCGTGGATCGGCGCGGTGGGCCTGTTCGGCGCTGTACAGCTGGCCCATGCCGGCGATTATCAGGGCTCGCCGCAGGTGGCCCAGTTCGTTGGCGAAATGAGCCGCGACCATGGCTTTGCCCCTGAGCAGCTGATGGGTGTGTTCGCGGAGGTGCAGCGCAAACAGTCGATACTCGACGCCATTTCGCGCCCGGCCGAACGGGTAAAACCGTGGAAGGACTACCGGCCGATGTTCATCACTGACGCGCGTATTGCCCGCGGTGTGGACTTCTGGCGCCAGCACGAGGCGGTGCTGGCCCGTGCCGAGCAGGAGTATGGCGTGCCGGCGCAGTACATCGTTGCCATCATTGGCGTGGAAACCTTCTTTGGCCGCAACACCGGTAACTACCGGGTGATCGATGCCTTGTCGACCCTGGGCTTCGACTACCCGCCACGGGCGGAGTTCTTCCGCAAGGAGCTGCGCGAATTCCTGCTGCTGGCCCGTGAGGAACAGCTCGACCCGCTGACGCTCAAAGGCTCCTACGCTGGTGCAATGGGCCTGCCGCAGTTCATGCCGAGCAGCTTCCGCAACTTCGCGGTGGACTTCGACGGCGACGGCCACATCAATATCTGGAACAACCCGGACGACGCCATTGGCAGCGTGGCCAGCTACTTCAAGCGCCACGGCTGGGTGGCCGGCGAAGGTGTGGTCAGCCGCGCCTGGGTGGACGGTGGGCGCGCCGACGAAGGCCTGACCACCGGTATCGAGCCGGTAAAAACCGTTGGGGAGTTGCGCACGCTTGGCTGGTCGGTCCATGATTCGTTGCGCGATGATCTGCCGGTTACCGCCTTTCGTCTCGAGGGCGACAATGGCCCCGAGTACTGGATGGGCCTGAAGAACTTCTACGCGATCACTCGCTACAACCGCAGCGTGATGTATGCCATGGCGGTGCATCAGCTATCGGAACAGCTGGTTCAAGCACGGGGCGTCAAGTAATGCGCGCAATCATCTCTGGCAAGTCTTTCAAGCTGCTCACCTGCCTCGCCGTGGGCGTGGTGCTGGCCAGCTGTTCGTCCAACCGCCCGCCCCAGCAAAGCAGTGGCAACGTGGTGCGCACCCAGCCGGGCCTGGACATCAACCGCGCGCACAAGGACGGCGCGCCGTGGTGGGACGTGGATGTGAACAAGATCCCCGACGCCACGCCAACCGTGCACACCGGCAACTACAAGGCCAACCCGTACACGGTACTGGGCAAGACCTACTACCCGATGCAGGACTCGCGCAATTATCGCGCGGAAGGTACCGCGTCGTGGTATGGCACCAAGTTCCACGGCCAGAACACCGCCAACGGCGAGCTGTACGACCTGTACGGCATGAGCGCGGCGCACAAGACCCTGCCGCTGCCGGCCTACGTGCGGGTGACCAACCTGGCCAACGGCCGAAGCGTGATCCTGCGGGTGAACGACCGTGGGCCGTTCTATTCGGACCGCATCATCGACCTGTCCTATGCCGCGGCGAAAAAGCTCGGTTATGCCGAGATCGGTACCGCGCACGTGCGCGTCGAAGGCATCGACCCGCAGCAGTGGTGGGCCCAGCGTGGCCAGACGCCACCGATGGTGCTCAAGGAGCCCCAGGTGGCCCAGACCCAGGCGATCCCGGCCAGTACCGGGCGCGTCGAGCAATGGACCCCGCCGCCCCAGCAGCATGCGGCGCCGGTGGTGCCGGTGCAGGTGGCCGGCAACAACGTGCCGGCCGGCAGTGGCGGCAGCTTCCTGCAGGTGGGTGCCTTCGCCAACCCGGACGCCGCCGAACTGCTGCGCTCCAAGCTCAGCAGCATGGTCAGCGCGCCAGTGTTCATCAGCTCGATCGTGCGTAACCAGCAGACCCTGCACCGCGTGCGCCTCGGGCCGATCAACAGCCAGGGCGAGATCCAGCAAGCGCAGGACAGCATCCGCCTGGCGAACCTTGGGCAGGCCAAGCTGGTCACAGCTGACTGACCGCGTTGCCTTCTTCGCGGGCACGCCCGCTCCCGCAGGGCATGCGAAACCCTGTGGGAGCGGGCGCGCCCGCGAAGAAGGCAGCACCAAACTGTCGGTTTTGTCATGAATTGACGGGCGCGGGCATGTACAATGTCGGCTTTTGCCCGCAGCGACATAAAGCCGCACATTGCGAGCCAGGCCTACGGCCGCAAAAACTAGACTGACTGGCGCTGGGCACATGATCTTGCCCAGGGAACATCAGACCATTAGCGATTTTCGAGAGACGGATGAACATCACCAACCTTGCCAAACGACTTTGCCTGCCCGTACTGCTGATGATCACGCCTGCCGCCTTCGCGGCTGAGCAGATGACGCCGGCGCCACCGCAACTGGCAGCCAAGTCCTACGTACTCATGGATGCGTCCAGCGGCAACGTGCTGGTCGAGAACAACGGTGACGAGCGCCTGCCGCCTGCCAGCCTGACCAAGCTGATGACGGCCTACATCGCCACCCTGGACATCCGTCGCGGCCAGATCGGTGAAAACGACCCGGTTACCGTCAGCGAAAACGCCTGGCGGACCGGCGGTTCGCGCATGTTCATCAAGGTGGGCAGCCAGGTGACCGTCAGCGACCTGCTGCACGGCATCATCATCCAGTCCGGCAACGACGCCTCGGTTGCCCTGGCCGAGCACATCGCCGGCAGCGAAGACGCCTTCGCCGACATGATGAACAAGACCGCTGCCGACCTGGGCATGGCCAACAGCCACTTCATGAACCCGACCGGCCTGCCGCACCCGGACCATTACTCGTCGGCCCACGACATGGCTACCCTGGCCCGTGCGATCATCAATGTCGACCCGGCCCACTACGCCATCTACTCGCAGAAAGAGTTCTTCTGGAACAACATCAAGCAGCCAAACCGCAACCTGCTGCTGTGGCGTGACAAGACTGTCGACGGCCTGAAGACCGGCCACACCGACGAAGCCGGCTACTGCATGGTGGCTTCGGCCGTTCGCGATGGCCAGCGCCTGATCGCCGTGGTCTTCGGCACCAACAGCGAGCAGTCGCGTGCTGCCGAGACCCAGAAGCTGCTGACCTATGGCTTCCGCTTCTTCGAAACCCAGACCTTCTACCAGAAGGGTACCGAGCTGACCAAGTCGCCGGTCTGGAAAGGCGCGACTGGCGAAGTGAAAGCTGGCCTGGCCAACGATCTGACCCTGACTATGCCTAAAGGCCAATTGAAGCGCCTGCAGGCTTCGATGACCATGAACCCGCAGCTCACCGCGCCAATCGCCAAAGGTGACGTGATCGGCAAAGTGGAAGTCAAACTGGACGAGAAAGTGGTTCACAGCGCCGACCTGATCGCCCTCGATGGCGTCGAGGAAGGTGGTTTCTTCCGCCGTATGTGGGATAGCATCCGTCTATTCTTCTACGGGTTGTTCAACTGATACGTGACCTGCATGCCCCCGCGTATCCAGCGGGGGCGTTGTTGTTGCCACGGCTTACGAGGCCGTTTCCGCCATGAGCGAACCAGACGTCAAGTCGCACAAGATCGAATTCCCCTGCGACGATTACCCGATCAAGGTCATCGGTGACACCGTTGTCGGCTTCAAGGACACGGTGATCGAGATCCTGAGCAAGCACGCGAAGGTCGACCTTTCCACCCTGGCCGAGCGCCAGAGCAAGGAAGGCAAGTACACCACCGTGCAATTGCACATCGTTGCCGAAAGCGAGAACCAGCTGCACGATATCAACAGCGCCCTGCGCGCTACCGGCATCGTGAAAATGGTGCTCTGATGTCCGCCTGCCTCGGTTTTCGCGAGCTTGGCCTGCAGCCCTACGAACCGGTGCTGGAGGCCATGCGTCGCTTCACCGAGCAGCGCAGCCCGGACAGCCAGGATGAAGTCTGGCTGGTCGAGCACCCCGCGGTCTTCACCCAGGGCCAGGCCGGCAAGGCCGAGCACCTGCTGGTGCCGGGCGACATCCCGGTAGTGCAGACCGATCGCGGTGGCCAGGTGACCTACCATGGCCCCGGGCAGCTGGTGGCCTACCTGCTGCTGGATGTGCGCCGGCTGGGCTTTGGCGTGCGTGAGCTGGTCAGCCGTATCGAGCTGACCCTCATCGACCTGCTCGCCAGTTACGATGTCCAGGCCGCGGCCAAGCCCGATGCCCCGGGCGTCTATGTCGACGGAGCGAAAATCGCCTCCCTCGGCCTGCGAATCCGCAACGGCCGTTCGTTCCACGGCCTTGCCCTGAACGTGGACATGGACCTCGCGCCATTCCGCCGAATCAACCCCTGCGGCTATGCGGGGCTGGCGATGACCCAGCTGCGCGACCTGGCAGGTCCGATCGAACTCGACGAGGTCAGGACAAGGCTGCGCGGACAGCTGGTCAAGCACCTCGACTACGCTGAGCAGACGACCCTCACGGGCGGAATCGACTGAATATGACAACTGTGCAAGAAGCCGTGCCGAACCTGATACCTACCCAGGATGCCACCCCGCGCCCAGCGCCGAAGAAGGTGGAAGCCGGGGTCAAGCTGCGTGGTGCCGAAAAGGTGGCGCGCATCCCGGTGAAGATCATCCCCACCGAAGAGCTGCCGAAGAAGCCCGACTGGATCCGCGTGCGTATCCCGGTGTCGCCCGAGGTAGACCGCATCAAGCAGCTGCTGCGCAAGCACAAGCTGCACAGCGTATGCGAAGAGGCATCCTGCCCGAACCTGGGCGAGTGCTTCTCCGGTGGTACCGCCACCTTCATGATCATGGGTGACATCTGCACCCGTCGTTGCCCGTTCTGCGACGTTGGCCACGGCCGGCCGAAACCGCTGGACCTGGACGAGCCGAAGAACCTGGCCATCGCCATCGCCGACCTGCGCCTGAAGTACGTGGTGATCACCTCGGTGGACCGCGACGACCTGCGTGACGGTGGTGCCCAGCACTTTGCCGACTGCATCCGCGAAATCCGTGCGCTGTCGCCGGGCGTACAGCTGGAAACCCTGGTGCCGGACTACCGTGGGCGCATGGATATTGCCCTGGAGATCACCGCGCAAGAGCCGCCGGATGTGTTCAACCACAACCTCGAGACCGTACCGCGCCTGTACAAGGCCGCGCGCCCGGGTTCGGACTACGACTGGTCGCTGGACCTGCTGCAGAAGTTCAAGCAGTTGGTGCCGCACGTACCGACCAAGTCGGGCCTGATGCTCGGCCTGGGCGAGACCGACGAGGAAGTGATCGAAGTGATGCACCGCATGCGCGAGCATGACATCGACATGCTCACCCTCGGCCAGTATCTGCAGCCGTCGCGCAGCCACCTGCCGGTGCAGCGTTTCGTTCACCCGGACACCTTCGCCTGGTTCGCCGAGGAAGGTTACAAGATGGGCTTCAAGAACGTCGCTTCCGGCCCGTTGGTGCGTTCTTCGTACCACGCTGACCAGCAGGCTCACGAAGCCAAGATCAAGCTCTGAGCCAAGCACAGAGCCACGCATGCCGATGCGCGCCGAAGGGCCGCATCGGCATTTTTGTTTGTGCCACACGCGCTGCAAGGAGCCGCGATGAATTGCGCCGAAACCTTCCAACCCAGCCTGCCAGCCGCGCTGCAGCGTGATGCCTGTTTTGCCATTGTCGCCCCGGCGGGCGCGGCGCGGCTGGATACGCACAAGGTCAACCAGTGGTTCGTTGATAGAGGCTACAGCTGCCGCATCTATCCGGGAGCCCTTCAGACCCAGGGCTATCTGGCGGGGCCGGACCGGCAGCGGTTACAGGACCTGCATGATGCCTTTGCCGACCCGGCTATCGACGCCATTCTGTGCATGCGTGGGGGGTACGGCAGCATGCGCCTGCTCGACCAGCTCGATTTCGAACTGATCCGGCGCAACCCCAAGCCGCTGATCGGTTACAGCGACATCACCGCGCTGCACACGGCGATCTACCGGCATACCGGGCTGCTTACCTTCCATGGCGGGATGCTCAATGCCGACCTGCTGGGGGCCAAGTTGCCGCCAACCGAGACTTCGTTGCTGGCGCAGCTGGGTGGGCATGTGCGGGCAGGGGAGCAGATCGTGCACCCTGCTGACTTCGCATTGAGCAGCGTGCTGCATGGGGTGGCCAGCGGGCCGCTGCTGGGCGGCAACCTGTCGATGCTGGGCGCGACCCTGGGGACGATTGCCGAGCTGGATACGCAGGGCTGCATCCTGTTCATCGAGGACGTCAACGAGCCGCTTTACCGGGTGGATCGCTTGCTGACCCAGCTGCGCCTGGCAGGCAAGCTGGAGGGGGTGAAGGGTGTGCTGGTGGGGGACTTTGCCGGGATTACCACTGCGGCGTTGACGCCCCTGCTGGAGGATATCTTAGCGCCGCTGGGTGTGCCGGTGCTGGCCGGGTGGCGCAGTGGGCATTGTGACCCGAATGTGTGCTTGCCGTTGGGGGCTCGGGTAATGCTGGATAGCGGGAGGCAGACATTGGTGTTGGAGCAGGATTTGTTCAAGGCTTGAGATTGCCGGGGCTGCTTTGCAGCCCATCGCGACACAAGGCCGCTCCCACAGGAGAAGTGCTATCGCTTGTGGGAGCGGCCTTGTGTCGCGAAAGGGGCGCAACGCGCCCCCAGCAATCTCACTATTTGCGCAGGCTCTCGAGCAGCTTGTGGGTCGGATACCCATCCGCCGGCCACCCCAGCCCCTGCTGGGCATTGCGGATCGCCTTGCGGGTATTGGCGCCAATGATGCCATCGGCATTGCCGGCTTCGTGCCCATTGCTGTTCAGCAGGTTCTGCAGCTCAATGCGCTCGCTGCGGCTGAGGGGCAGGTCTTCTTTCGGCCAGCTGCCGGCAATGAAGCCCCAGCCCGTGAAGCGATCACCCAGCAGGCTTACTGCCAGCGCGTAGGACGACGAATTGTTGTATTTGAGGATGGCGCGGAAGTTGTCCAGCACCAGGAACGCCGGGCCACGCGCGCCCGCGGGCAGCAGCAGTGCGGCAGACAGCTGGTTGCTACCCACCGGCAACTGGGTACCGGCAGGCAGTTTCACGCCCATCGCCAGCCACTCGCTCACCGGCTTGCGCAGGGCGCCATCGGCCTGCCAGTAATCGAAGCCAGGCGGCACCTGTACCTCGAAGCCCCACGGCTGGCCACGCTTCCAGCCCGAACTCTGCAGATAGTGCGCGGTCGAGGCCAGGGCGTCTGCCGTGCTGTTCCAGATGTCGCGGCGGCCATCGCCGTCGAAGTCCACGGCATGGGTGTTGTAGGTGGTCGGGATGAACTGGGTCTGGCCCATGGCACCGGCCCACGAACCACGCATGGCCTCAGGCTGGATGTCGCCGTGCTGAATGATCTGCAGCGCGGCGATCAGCTGGTCCTGGGCGAACTGCGGGCGTCGGCCCTCATAGGCCAGAGTAGCCAGCGAGCGGATCACCGACTTGTTGCCCTGAAACTGGCCGAAGTTGCTTTCCATGCCCCATACCGCGACCAGCACCTGGCGATCGACACCATAGCTTTGCTCGATGCGGGTCAGCAGTTCGGCGTTCTGCTCCAGCAGCTTCTTGCCGTTGCGCACGCGCAGAGGCGACAGGGCGCCTTCGAGGTATTCCCATACGGGGCGGGTGAACTCCGGCTGGCTGCGATCGGCCTTGATCACGTCCATGTCGGGGGTGACGCCGAGGAAGGCGCGGTCGAACGTATCCTGCGAAATGCCGGCTTGCAGGGCTTGCTGGCGAAAGCCTGCTTGCCATTGCGCGAAGGTTTGCAGAGGCTGGATTTCAGTGCTGGTGTCGGGCGTCGTGCCGGGCAGGGTCACCACAGGGGTGGGCTGGGCGGGGGCCAGCGGCAGGGCGTCGGCGGCGGTGGGCTTTTCTGCGCAGGCCACGAGCAGGATGAAACTGGAGGCCGCGATCAGCTGGCGGGTTTTCCAGCGGGGGAGAAGACTGAGGAGCATTCACAGATCCAGAATTGCAGGTCAGGTGACGACCATATCATGCCTGCGCTCTCGATGCTTTCATGCAGCCAAAAAGTAGGAAGCCTCCCAATCTCTCGATTGGAAGGCTTCGCGGCGGTAGCTGCCTTTGCCCTTGTTCGGCTGTTCCTGGCGGCAGCGGAACAGCGGTTGGGCGATGATCGACTTGGCCTTGTTGGGGCCGTGCTTTTTCGGCTTTTTGCTCATGGCGGGGTTCCCCGGTTGGGTGGGTTTCGCAGCGCACTGTAGGGCTTGGGGCAGGGTGGGGCCAATTGATTGTGTATATGGCCGAATACCTGGTTCTTATGGATTTGGCAGGGCCCTTGTAGGAGCAGCCTTGTGCTGCGAAGAGGTCTGTAAGGCAGAAGACTTTCTTCGGCACTTATGGCCTCTTCGAAGCACAAGGCTGCTCCTACAGGGCACTGAGGCAGTCTGGAGGACGATTTACTCGGGCGGGAGTGTCAGGCGCTGGCCGGCCATCAGCAGCGACAAGCGCGCCAGGCCGGTCCACGGCGAGCCCTCGGCCTGCCCCTTGATCTGTGCATCGATACGCTGGGCATCCTGCAGCAACTGCGCCCAACGCTGCGCCGACAGGCGCTGCAGGGCCTTGCTGACCAGTGGCCGGCGTTTGTCCCAGACCGGTGGGCGGGCCTGGCTGAAAGCCTTGTCCAGCGGTACACCTTGGCTGAACTGTTGGGCCAGCCCCGCCAGTTGGCGCAGCTCTCGGGCAAGGGCCCAGAGAATCACTGGTGGCTCCACGCCTTCACCGCGCAAGCCTTCGAGCATACGCAAGGCATGCGCAGCTTCGCCGTTGAGAATGGCATCGACCAGGCCGAAGACATCGAAGCGGGCGCTGTCGGCGACGGCGGCCTGCACGGTCTCCACGGTGATCTGGTTGCCCTCGGCAAGCAGCTTGAGCTTTTCGATTTCCTGTGCGGCCGCCAGCAGGTTGCCTTCCACGCGCGCGGCAATCAGGTCGACGGCGTCACGCTGTGCCGACAGGCCGGCCTGCTGCAGGCGCTGGTTGATCCACTGCGGCAGCTGGTGCACATCCACCGGCCAGATCTGGATGAACTGGCAGTGGGCACCTTCGATCAGCGCCTTGCCCCACTTGGTCTTCTGCGCGCTGCCGTCGAGCTTGGGCAGGCTGACCAGCAGCAAGGTGTCTTCGGCAGGGTTGGCGCAGTATTCCATCAGCGCAGCAGCGCCCTTGTCACCAGGCTTGCCCGAGGGCAGGCGCAATTCCAGCAGGCGGCGCTGGGCGAACAGGGACAGGCTGGCGCCAGCCTGGAGCAGGGTGCCCCAGTCGAAGTTGGCGTCGGCACTGAATACCTGGCGTTCGTCGAAGCCCTGCTGGCGCGCGGCGTTGCGGATGGCGTCGGCGGCTTCCTGGCACAGCAGCGGGTCGTCGCCGCTGACCACGTAGACCGGTGCCAGGGCGCCTTGCAGGTGCTTGTTGAGTTGGGCGGGAGCGAGCTTCATGGGAAACAGGCGGGGTACCCGAAGGTACCCCGCTCGGGCTTAGTTGCCCGGTACTTCCAGAGGCGACTGCTGAGGCGTTTCGGCCTGCTGGCGGCGAGCGGCCTCCAGCGCAGCGGCTTCGGCCTTGGCGCGTTCGTCGGCTTGACGCTGCAGCTCGTCCAGCTGGGACGGGGTCAGCATCTGCAGGCGAACGACCATGGCGTTGACCAGGTCGCGACGCATTTCTTCGCGGGCGCGGTTGGCTTCCTGCTCGGAGCCGGTGATGTTCGAGCCGTCACGCAAGTAGATCTTGCGCACTTCCAGCTTGTCGCTCATCAGCTCCAGGTTGTTCAGGCCCTGGATGCTGTAGTTCAGCACGGTGGTCAGCTCGTACTCGGCGGTACGGTTACCGCTGTTGTAGGTCGCCGAGCGCTCGCGCTCCTGCTCGTTGGTCAGCACCAGGCGGTAAGGTGCACCAGCGTGCACGTTGACGCCGCTACGCTGCAGTACTTCACGCAGCTGGACCACGGTCGGGCCGTAGGCGTTGCGTGCGCTTACGTCCATTTCCTTCACGCTCAGCTCGGTAGAGCCGGTGCCGCGCAGCTGGAAACCGCAGGCGCTGAGCATGACCGCCAGGCCAATTACCAGCAAATTGCGTTTGATCATGTTGTTGCTCCCTTGTGGGCCTGTTCGCCCGCCCGCAGTGCCTGCGGGCGGGCGTTGCCATCAGTTGGCGACGATGTTGACCAGCTTGCCCGGTACCACGATGACCTTGCGGATGGTCAGGCCATCGATGAAGCGCAGGACGTTCTCGTTGCTGCGCGCGGCGGCTTCGATTTCTTCGCGGCTGGCGGCGGCTGGCATTTCGACCTGGCCACGCAGCTTGCCGTTGACCTGCACCACCAGGGTGACGGTGTCCTGTACCAGGGCTGCCTCGTCGACGGTTGGCCAGCTGGCGTCGATGACGGCCTGCTGGTGGCCCAGCTGTTGCCACAGCTCGTGGGAGATGTGCGGGGTGATCGGCGCCAGCAGCAGAGTGACGGCCTCCAGGCCTTCCTGCAGCAAGGCACGGTCCTGTTCAGTGGCCTGCGGGGCCTTTTCCAGCACGTTCATCACGGTCATCACCTGGGCGATGGCGGTGTTGAACTTGTGGAACTGGCCCACGTCGGTGCTGGCCTGCTTGATGGCGGCGTGGATGGCGCGGCGGATGACCTTCTGCGCGTCGTCCAGGGCGGCGACATCCAGCTTGCCCGGCAGGCCTTGGGCTACATGAGCCTGGGCCAGGCGCCAGACGCGGCGCAGGAAGCGGCTGGCGCCTTCGACGCCGGAGTCGGACCATTCCAGGCTCATGTCGGGCGGCGAGGCGAACATCATGAACAGGCGGCAGGTATCGGCGCCGTACTGGTCGATCATCGATTGCGGGTCGACGCCGTTGTTCTTCGACTTCGACATCTTCTCGGTGCCACCGATTTCCACCGGCAGGCCGTCGGTCTTCAGGCGAGCGCCAATGATCTTGGCCTTGGCATCACGCTCGACTTCGACATCGGCCGGGTTGAACCAGTCCTTGCCGCCGTTGCTGGCCACACGGTAATAGGTTTCGGCCACCACCATGCCCTGGGTCAGCAGGTTCTTGAACGGCTCGTTCGAGGTGACCAGGCCTTCGTCACGCATCAGCTTGTGGAAGAAGCGCGCGTACAGGAGGTGCAGGATGGCGTGCTCGATACCGCCGATGTACTGGTCGACCGGCAGCCAGTGGTTGGCCGCTTTCGGGTCGACCATGCCACCTTCGTAGTTCGGCGAGGCGTAGCGGGCGAAGTACCAGGACGACTCGACGAAGGTGTCCATGGTGTCGGTTTCGCGCTTGGCCGCGGTGCCGCATTTCGGGCAGCTGCACTCGTAGAATTCAGGCATGCGCGCCAGTGGCGAACCGGCACCGTCCGGCACCACGTTCTCCGGCAGGGTGACCGGCAGCTGGTCTTCCGGCACCGGTACGTCGCCGCAGGATGGGCAGTGGATGATCGGGATCGGGCAGCCCCAGTAGCGCTGGCGGCTGATACCCCAGTCACGCAGGCGGAACTGGGTACGCGATTTGCCCAGCTCCTTGCGGATCAGGGCGGCTTCGATGGCGTCGAAGGCACCGGCGAAGTCCAGGCCGTCGAATTCGCCGGAGTTGATCAGCTGGCCGTGCTCGCCATAGGCGGCCAGCCACTCGCTGCCGACTTCGTCGCCAGCGCTGGTGCGCACCACGGCCTTGACCGGCAGGTTGTACTTGTGGGCGAACTCGAAGTCGCGCTCATCGTGGGCCGGCACGGCCATGACGGCGCCATCGCCGTAGTGCATCAGCACGTAGTTGGCGACCCATACCGGCAGCTTCTCGCCGGTCAGCGGGTGCTCGACCAGCAGGGAAGTGGCCATGCCCTTCTTCTCCTGGGTGGCCATGTCGGCTTCGGCAACGCTGCCGCTCTTGCACTCGTCGATGAACGCCTGCAGCGCCGGGTTGCCCTGGGCGGCCTGGGTGGCCAGCGGGTGTTCGGCGGCGACGGCGACGTAGGTGGCGCCCATCAGCGTGTCGGGACGGGTGGTGAAGACCTTGAGGGTACCTTCGTGGCCGATGCTGGCCAGGTCGTACGGGAACTGTACTTCCATGCCGCGCGACTTGCCGATCCAGTTGCGCTGCATGGTCTTGACCTGCTCAGGCCAGCCTGGCAGCTCGTCGAGGCTTTCCAGCAGCTCGTCGGCGTAGTCGGTGATGCGGAAGTAGTACATCGGGATTTCGCGCTTCTCGATCAGCGCGCCCGAACGCCAGCCACGGCCGTCGATGACCTGCTCGTTGGCCAGTACAGTCTGGTCCGCCGGGTCCCAGTTCACGGTACCGTTCTTGCGGTAGATGATGCCTTTCTCGAACAGGCGGGTGAACAGCCACTGCTCCCAGCGGTAGTAGTCGGGCTTGCAGGTGGTGACTTCACGTGCCCAGTCGATGGCCAGGCCCAGGCTCTTGAGCTGGGTCTTCATGTAGTCGATGTTTTCGTACGTCCACTTGGCCGGGGCGACGTTGTTCTTCATCGCCGCGTTTTCCGCGGGCATACCGAATGCGTCCCAGCCCATCGGCTGCAGGACGTTCTTGCCCAGCATGCGCTGGTAGCGGGCAATCACGTCACCGATGGTGTAGTTGCGCACGTGGCCCATGTGTAGCTTGCCGCTCGGGTACGGGAACATCGACAGGCAGTAGTAGGTGTCCTTGCCTGGCTGTTCGGTAACAGCGAACGATTGTTGCTCGTCCCAGAACTTCTGGGCGGCGGCTTCGATATCACGGGGCGTGTATTGTTCGTGCATGGCTACTTTTTGCTGAGAGGGAAGAGACCTTGTTCCAGGCAGCGGAACCTCGCTGCGTCCGGCACTCCGGTGTCGTTTAGAGTGAACGCCGTAGCATACAGCAGCGCCGCGCATCGTGGGAAACCTTCGTTGCGAATGCCCGCTGGTCGCGGCACACGGCTGCTTTTTTCAACGACGCTAAGCTCAGGTGTGGGGGGAGATATTCTTATCTTCAATGAGGTGAACGGATGGGAGAGACGCAGCTACCCGCAATCAGACCGGAGCTATACGAACGCCTGATCGACCGGCTTGGCCTGGCGCTGGAAGTGGCCAGGACCTCGGTGCGATTGCGCGACGAAATGCCAGCCGAGCTGGAGTTGCGTGGCCTGAGCCACGCAGAGTTCGAACTGATCAAGGCCTACCTGGATTCCCTCCCGGAGCGCCACAATGCCTGTGTCGGCAGTTACCCACAAGCGGAGCCGACATCGGCCAAGATCATCTGGCTCAAGGACAAGAAACGCCCCGCCAGCACGGCGAGATCCAGGACGCTGCCGCATCGCTAGCCGTTCAGGACGCCAGGCGCAGGCAATCGCGCGCCGGTTCTTAAATTTTGCACAGCTCACGATTGGCGCCGGCCACACCCTTGTTGACCGGCGTCGATCCTTCTAGGCTGCACGCCTGCCAAGGAGGTGTGGCCAATGCCGATCCGATTCTTCGTCAAACAATGGCTGATGCCGCCAGGCGTCCTGTTCCTGCTGCTGCTTGTGGCGTGGTGGCTGCGTCGCCGCCGGCCCAGGCTGGCAGCGCTGTGTTTTGCCGTGGGCCTTGGTGGCCTGTGGCTGATGAGCCTGCCGCTGGTGGTGCAGGAAACCGCCCGTGCGCTGGAGACGGAAGCGCCGCTGGCGGTAAGCGATTGGGCCGGCCTGGCAAGCCGGGCGGATGCCATCGTGCTGCTGGGCGCGGGGCGTGAGCGAGGTGACCCGGCCTGGGGTGGTAGCGACCAGCCCACGGCCACGGCGCTGGAGCGCATGCGCTTCGCCGCGCGGCTGGCCAAGGCTTCGGGCTTGCCGGTGCTGACCAGTGGCGGGTTGCACTATGGCACGCCGCCAAGCGAGGCGCGGTTGATGGCTGATCGCCTGCGTGAAGATTTCGGTGTCGAGGTGAAATGGCGGGAGGAGGGCAGCCGCACGACCTGGGAGAATGCCCGGCTAACGGCCAAGGTGTTGCAGCCGTTGGGGATGCGCCGGGTGGTCGTGGTGACCCAGGCCTGGCACATGCAGCGCTCGCGCTGGAGCTTCGAGCAGGCGGGGTTCGAGGTGGTGCCGGCGCCAGTCGGGTTCCTCGGGCGCGATCATGCGCGGCCGTTCGGCGGGTTGCTGCCGGAGAGCCGGGCGATGTGGCAGAGCGGGCAGTTGCTCAATGAAGTGGCCGGGTTGGTGGGGTATCGGCTGTTCTACTGATTTACCGGCTTACGCGATCCCTTGTAGGAGCGGCCTTGTGTCGCGATGGGCTGCATGGCAGCCCCAGATTTCAGCTTCTATGCCGGGAATGCCGGGGCCGCTTTGCGGCCCTATCGCGACACAAGGCCGCTCCTACAGTGATCTGCGTCGCCTGGTTAAACAGTCTTGGCTATACGGCCTGCCAGCAACGCCCAACCCAGCAGCAATGCACAGACAATCGCCAGCGGCCACGACCGCCATTGCAGGTACGGCGTCAGCTTCTGCATCGGCACCACCTCGCCATACAGCACCGCCTGCTGGAACTGCGGTACCTGTGTGGTAATACGGCCAAACGGGTCGATCAGCGCGGTCACGCCATTGTTGGTGGCGCGGATCATCCAGCGCCCGGCTTCCAGCGCGCGCATCTGTGCCATCTGCAGGTGCTGCAACGGGCCGATCGAGGTACCGAACCAGGTGTCGTTGCTGATGGTCAGCAGCAGGTCGCTGCGGGCCGCCAGGCCTGCGGCGAATTCGGGATAGACCACCTCGTAGCAGATGTAAGGCGCAATCTGGTAGCCCTTTGCCTGCAGCAGCGGCTGGTCTTCCGGCCCGCGGGCGAAGTCCGACATGGGCAGGTTGAAGAACTCGATCAGGCCACGCAGCATGTCCTGCAGCGGCACATACTCGCCAAAAGGCACCAGCTTCTGCTTGAGGTAGGTGCCATCGCCTTCACCAGTGACGGTGATGCCGTTGTAGTAGCGGCGCTGGTGATGCACCACTTCACGCACTGGCACGCCGGTAATCAGCGCCGAATGCCGCTCGGCGGCAAACCGGCCCATCACGTCGATATAGCCTTGGGCCTGGTCCTTGAGCACCGGGACCGCGGTTTCCGGCCACACCAGCAGGTCTACCGGCCTGGAACTGAAGCTCAGGTCACGGTACAGCGCCAGCTGCGCATCGATGTGCGCCGGGTCCCATTTCAGGTCCTGCTCGACGTTGCCCTGGATGGCCGCCACTTTCAGTGGGTCCCCCGCCGGCTTGGTCCAGGCATGGCCCTTGAGCGCCAGGCCCAGCACCCACGGGGCCAGCAACAGCAGGCAGCCCACCGCGAGGAACGAGGGGCGGGCGCGCAGGCGGTGCACATTGCACAACAGGGCAGCGGTCAGGGCCAGTGCGAAGGAAATCAGCCACACGCCACCCAGCGGTGCCAGGCCGGCCAGCGGGCCGTCCAGCTGGCTGTAGCCGGCGTAGAGCCAGGGGAAGCCGGTCAGGAACCAGCCGCGGAAGGCCTCTTGCAGCAGCCACAGGGCGGCAAAGCACAAGGCGTCGGCCAGTGGTGCTTCGGTGCGGCGCAGCCAGCGTGCCCACAGCCAGGTGGGCAGGGCGAAGAACCAGGCCAGGGCGGCGAAGAACGCCAGCAGCAGCAGGATCGCCAGCAGCGGCGAGGCGCCGCCGTAGGTGTTCATGCTGACGTAGATCCACCAGGTACCGGCACCGTACAGGCCGAAGCCGAACCACCAGCCGCGCCACATGGCCTGGCGCGGGCTGAGCTCGCGCAGGCCGAGGTAGAGCAGGGCGATGGACAACACGGCCAAGGGCCAGATGTCGAAAGGCGCCAGGGCCAGGAGGGTGGAGGCACCGGCCGCCAGGGCCAGCAGGTTACCGGGCCAGCCGGGGCGGGTGATCCAACGCATGTTTGTCCTTAACGGGTGATCGGTGTCAGGCGCAGCAAGTGTATCCGCCGGCTGTCGGCATTGAGAATACGGAACTTGTAAGGGCCGATCTCGGTGGTCTCGTTGCGCTTGGGCAGGTGACCGAAGGCGCTCATTACCAGGCCGCCGACGGTGTCGAACTCGTCATCGGAGAATTCGCTGTCGAAGAACTCGTTGAAGTTTTCGATCGGGGTAAGCGCCTTGACCAGGAAGTCGCCGCTGGGCAGCGGTTTGATGTAGCTGTCCTCCTCGACGTCGTGCTCGTCCTCGATGTCGCCGACGATCTGCTCCAGCACGTCCTCGATGGTGACCAGGCCGGCCACGCCGCCGTACTCGTCGATGACGATGGCCATGTGGTTATGGTTGGCGCGGAACTCGCGCAGCAGCACGTTCAGGCGCTTGGACTCGGGCACGAAAGTGGCCGGGCGCAGCAGGTCCTTGATGTTGAAGCTGTCGCCATTCTCCTTGAGGATCAGCGGGAGCAGGTCCTTGGCGAGCAGGATCCCGAGCACATCGTCGTGGCTTTCGCCGATCACCGGGTAGCGCGAGTGCGCGGCGTCGATCACCGCCGGCAGGAACTCGCGAGGCGACTGGCTGGCCTTGATGCTGATCATCTGCGAACGCGGCACCATGATGTCGCGAACCTGCAGGTCGGCCACCTGGATGGCGCCTTCGACGATGGTCAGCGCTTCGCTGTCCAGCAGTTTGTTCTGATGGGCTTCGCGCAGCAGTTCAAGGAGTTGCTGGCGGTTTTTCGGCTCATGGGCAAAAGCCTGGGTCAGTTTACCCAGCCAGGACTTCTGCCCGTTGCTCGATCGATCTTCGCTCATGGCGGTTCTCGTGATCCTTCGTGTTTCAGTGTGTGATGGTGTCGGTTTCATCGTCGGCGTACGGGTCGGGATGACCCAGTTCTGCCAGCAATTCCCGTTCCAGGCCTTCCATTTCCTCGGCTTCCTCATCCTCGATGTGGTCGTAGCCGAGCAGGTGCAGGCAACCGTGTATGACCAGGTGTGCCCAGTGCGCTTCCAGCGACTTGCCTTGATCGGCGGCTTCGCGCTCGACCACTGGCACGCAGATCACCAGGTCGCCCAGCAACGGGATATCGAGCAGGTCGTCGGGGACGTCGGCCGGGAACGACAGCACATTGGTCGCGTAGTCCTTGTGCCGGTAGGTGTGGTTCAGCTCGCGGCCTTCGGCTTCGTCAACCAGGCGAATGGTCATTTCCGAATCGGCGCTGCGCTGGCGCAGGGCCAGTTCGCACCAGCGGCGAAAGGCGGTGTCATCCGGGGCGGCAGCATCCGTGGCCCGTTGAATATCGAGTTCAAGCATCTTTGCCGGGCGCCTCGGGCTTGGCCTGGCGGGCATCGAAGCGGTCGTAGGCCTCGACAATGCGCTGCACCAGTGGGTGACGAACCACATCTTTGGGTTGGAAGTGGGTGAAGCTGATCCCCGGAACGTCCCTCAGCACCTCGATGACGTGCGCCAGGCCTGACTTGGTGCCACGGGGCAGGTCGACCTGGGTGATGTCACCGGTGATGACCGCGGTGGAGCCGAAGCCAATACGGGTGAGGAACATCTTCATCTGTTCCAGCGTGGTGTTCTGGCTCTCGTCGAGGATGATGAAGCTGTTGTTCAGGGTGCGGCCACGCATGTAGGCCAGCGGGGCGATCTCGATCACCTGGCGCTCGATCAGCTTGGCCACGTGTTCGAAGCCGAGCATTTCGTACAGGGCGTCGTACAGCGGGCGCAGGTACGGGTCGATCTTCTGGGCCAGGTCGCCGGGCAGGAAACCGAGCTTTTCGCCCGCCTCGACCGCAGGGCGCACCAGCAGGATACGGCGCACCTGTTCGCGCTCCAGCGCGTCCACGGCGCAGGCCACGGCCAGGTAGGTCTTGCCGGTACCGGCCGGGCCGATGCCGAAGTTGATGTCGTTGGCCAGGATTTCCTTGACGTAGCGTTGCTGGTTGACCCCGCGCGGGCGGATGTTGCCCTTGCGCGTGCGCAGCGACACGCTGACCTCGTTGACGGCCGGGTTGTCGATGTTCTCGACGGTCGATTCCTGCAGGTACAGGTGCACGGTTTCCGGCGACAGGTCGCTGGCCTTTGTCTCGCGGTAGAGACGGCGCAGCAGTTGTTCGGCAGCGGAGGTGGTCTTGGGTTCGCCGATCAGTTCGAACTGATTGCCGCGGTTGCGGATCTCGATGGCCAGGCGCTGTTCGATCAGGCGCAGGTGCTCGTCGAACTGGCCGCACAAGTTGGCGAAACGGTGGGCCTCGAAAGGTTCGAGGATGAAGCGATGGGGTTGTATGGGTGCGTTCAAGGTCGTTTTTAGCCGCTCGACGGCAATGAATGTGAACTCAAGAATAACCCTTGAATGGCAGTGGCGAAAGCACTGAAACGTTCAACGGTATGTATGGCCTGTTCCGGCCCTATCGCCGGCAAGCCGGGCTCCCACAGATACTGCACAGGCCTGAAGCTTGCGCAGTACCTGTGGGAGCTGGCTTGCCGGCGATGAGGCCGGGACAGGCAACACAGTTCAGCAAACCTGTCTGTTATGATGCCCGCCTTTTCTTACGCATGTGTTATCCCGACGAACATGAGCAAACGTGAACCTGCCATCTATAAAGTGATCTTCCTCAACCAGGGGCAGGTCTTCGAGATGTATGCCAAGCAGATCTACCAGAGCGACCTGTGGGGTTTCCTGGAAATCGAGGAGTTCGTGTTCGGCGAGCGTTCGCAGCTGGTAGTTGACCCTGGCGAGGAAAAGCTCAAGAGCCAGTTCGAGGGGGTGATCCGCAGCTTCGTGCCGATGCACTCGATCGTGCGCATAGACGAGGTGGAGCGCCTGGGCACGGCGAAGATCAGCGAAGCCAAGGGCGGCGGCAACGTGATGCCGTTCCCCATGCCGATGCCGGAAAAGTAACCCTCAGGGGAGTGGCGAGAACGGCGTGCGCCCTTCGGCGTTCTGCAGTTCCAGCAGGTATTTGCGGAAGATCTGGCCGAGCACCTGGGTGGCATGCTCCAGTTCGTCGCGGGGCATTTGCTCGGTCACTTCGTCGGCCATGTCCAGCGCATCCTCGGCGCCGTTGACCGCGGCCATCTTCAGCAGTATGTAGGCCTGCACATTGTTGGCCTTGACCCCTTCGCCACGGAAGAACATGGCGCCCAGGCGGTACTGGGCCTCGGCATGGCCTTGCAGCGAGGCCTTTTCGAACCAGTTCAGGGCTTTGCCCAGGTTTTTCGGCGTTTGCGTGTAGTAGTACTCGCCCAGTTCGAATTGCGCCTGGGCATCCCCCGCCGTTGCCGTCTGCTCACAAGCCTTGAGGGCGTTTGCCAGGTCTTCAGGCTGGACATTCAAGGTGCAGCGGCCCGTCGCCGGAATGAGCAACGAGTTACCGCCCTCCGCCAGGGCCAGCAGGGGCTGAAGAAGCAACAGGCAGCCCAGGGTCAGGGCGCGGCCGGTGCGGTTCATGGGGATCGACTTACCTCTGCAAAGCTGCGGCCAATGTCTCTGGTGGCACATTATGGGATAAGCAGCGCCAACCTTACAAAGTTTTACTCGAATTTCTGCTTGGTTGGGGAAGTCAGCTGATTGTGCATGGGTATTTGTTGCCTGTACCGGCCTCTTCGCGGGTACAGGCTGACAATTACTTCAGGGCTGCAAAAGCCTTTTCAGCCGCATCCAGGGTGATCTGCAGCTCCTTGTCCCCATGGGCGATGGAGGTGAAGCCGGCCTCGAACGCGCTTGGCGCCAGGTACACGCCACCATCGAGCATCAGGTGGAAGAAGCGCTTGAAGCGCTCGGCATCGCTGGCCATCACGTCTTCGAAGGTGACGATGTCGTCGGCACCGCTGAAGTACAGGCCGAACATGGCACCGGCCTGGGTGGTGACGAACGGCACGCCAGCGGCATCGGCGCGCTGTTGCAGGCCGTCGAGCATGCGGCTGGTGTAGTCGGTCAGCTCGGCGTGGAAGCCCGGGCGGCTGATCAGCTTCAGGGTGGTCAGGCCGGCGGCCATGGCCAGCGGGTTACCCGACAGGGTACCGGCCTGGTAGACCGGGCCGAGCGGGGCGATGCAGCCCATGATTTCACGCTTGCCGCCGAAGCAGCCGACCGGCATGCCGCCGCCGACGATCTTGCCGAAGGTCGACAGGTCCGGCTTGATGCCGTAGTGGCCCTGGGCGCCGCCGAGCGAAACGCGGAAACCGGTCATCACTTCGTCGAAGATCAACACCACGCCGTGCTTGTCGCACTGCTCGCGCAGGCCTTCGAGGAAGCCTGGCGCCGGCGGTACGCAGTTCATGTTGCCGGCGACCGGCTCGACGATGATGCAGGCTACGGTCTGGCCGACTTCGGCCAGGGTCTTCTCGACGGCGGCGATGTCGTTGAACGGCAGGGTCAGGGTGTGCTTGGCGAAGTCCGCCGGCACGCCCGCCGAGCTCGGCACGCCCTGGGTCAACAGGCCGGAGCCTGCTTTTACCAGCAGGCTGTCGGAGTGGCCGTGGTAGCAGCCTTCGAACTTGATGATGGCGTCACGGCCGGTGTAGCCACGGGCCAGGCGGATGGCGCTCATGGTGGCTTCGGTGCCCGAGCTGACCATGCGCACCATCTCCATGGATGGCACCAGCGAGCAGACCAGGTCGGCCATCTCGGTTTCCATGGCGGTCGGGGCGCCATAGGACAGGCCGTGCTCCAGCTGCCTGCGTACCGAGTCCAGTACCTCCGGGTGGCCGTGGCCGAGGATCATCGGGCCCCAGGAGCCGACGTAGTCGACGTAGCGCTTGTCATCCTCGTCAACGACGTAGGCGCCTTCGGCATGCTTGAAGAACAGCGGCGTGCCGCCAACGCTCTTGAAAGCGCGGACCGGCGAGTTGACGCCACCGGGGATGTGCTTCTGGGCTTGGGCGAACAGGGCTTCGGAACGGGACATGGGGGTTCTCTCGAATCAGGATGCGAACAAGGCGTTGAAGGCGCGGGCGCGGCGGGTGACTTCCTGAGCGCTGTCGGCACCGAAAAGGCCGTGGATCACCGCCAGCAGGTCGGCGCCATGGGCGACCAGCGGGGCGGCGTTGTCGAGGGTAATGCCGCCGATCACCGCGATCGGCAGTTTCACCTGGGCGCGGGCCTGCTCCAGCAATTCGATGTTGGCAGCGGGTGCACCCGGCTTGGTGACAGAATTGAAGAAGCGGCCAAAGGCCACGTAGCTGGCGCCTTCGCTGGCAGCCTGCGCGGCCAGCTCGAGGCTGGCGTGGCAGGTGGAGCCGATGATTGCCTGGCGTCCGAGCAATGCGCGGGCCGGGGTAAGCGGGCCGTCGGTCTGGCCCAGGTGCACGCCGACGCCCAGGCGCGCGGCCAGTTCGGCGTCGTCGTTGATGATCAGCTGAGTGCGGTAGCGCTCGCAGAGCTGCATCAGCCCTTCAGCTTCGCGCAGGCGGCGTGCCGCGTCGTCACTTTTGTCGCGGTACTGCAGCAGGCATACGCCGCCTTCCAGTGCCGCCTCGACATGGGACAGGAAACGGCCAGCGAGCAGCTGGCTGTCAGTGATGGCGTACAGACCGCGTAGCTTCATTGGAGGCCTCGTGTCAGGAGCAGAAATCCAGCGGCAGGCGGCGCGGCACGAACTGGCCCTTGCCCAGCTGTTCGGCGTCACGCAGGGTGCGCCAGGTGTAGTCCAGGGCGCTGCGGACGGCGCTTTCCAGCTGCTCGCCAAGGGCCAGGCGGCCGGCCAGGGCACTGGCCAGGGTGCAGCCCGAACCGTGGTAGCTGCCCGGCAGGCGCTGGCAGGTCCAGGTGTGGTGCTGGCCGTCGCGGCTGTACAGGCGGTTGTGAATTTCGTCTTCGTCGCCGTGACCGCCGGTAATCAGCAGGTGTCTACAGAACGGCAACAGTTTCTCGGCACACTCGTCGGCGGTGCCTTCGGGCAGTTCGGCAAGGATGCGGGCTTCGGGCAGGTTCGGCGTGGCGATGGTCGCCAGCGGCAGCAGGCGTTCGCGCAGGGCGTAGCCCACTTCGTCCTTGCCCAGGCGACCACCACCACCGGCACGCAGCACTGGGTCGCAGACCAGCGGCAGATGCGGGTGGGCCGCCAGCAGTTCGGCGACGGTGTCGACCATTTCGATCGAACCGAGCATGCCGAGTTTGACGGCGGCCACCGAGGAGTCGGCCAGCACGGCGTTGGCCTGGGCCAGCACCCACTCGCGGTCGAGCACGCGGAAGTCGGAAACGTTGACGGTATCCTGCACGGTCAGGGCGGTCACTGCGGGTGCGGCGTGACAGCCTTGGGCGATCAGGGCTTCGATATCTGCCTGCAGGCCGGCGCCGCCACTGGGGTCGTGGCCGGAGAGACAGAGGACAACGGGGCGGGAGCTGTAGGTATTCATGGTCGGCGAGCTTACCACCAATCCTGTTTGGGCGGATCGTCCTACAAACGAGTTTTGTTGATCATAAGGTCAGATTTTTGCCGGTTTAATTTCTGAAAGTATTGATTTAGAGCCTTTTCTTTTTGATTGGATATGGTCGATTGCCAGGTTGCGAAGCTATGCTAGAGTGCTCGGATAACTCTACAAACGGGTTCTGCCGGATCGTGTCGTCTCAAACGGATGGGAGGCAACCGCGACTCGACCGGACAGGCCATGCTGGGGCTGTATGCGCTATTTGCTGATTGTGCTTCTGGGCTTGCTGCCCGTGCTGGCCGGGGCAGTCGATTTCGACGACGCTACGCAGCATCTTCCGCTGGGCAAGGCCATGCAGGTTTATGAAGACCTCGATGGCAGCGCCAGCATCGCCCAGGTCAGTGCCCCTGGGTTCGCCAAGCATTTTCGCCCCCACCATGAAGACGTGCTGAACGCCGGTTACTCCACCTCGGTGTTCTGGCTCAAGGTCGAACTGCGCCCTGTCGCCGCGCCCGGCACCGCCCCACGGCAATGGCTGCTGGAACTGGCCTATCCGCCGCTGGACCACCTTGAGCTGTACTTGCCCGACAGCAGTGGCAGTTACCGCCTGGCCCGGCGCACCGGCGACGCCTTGCCCTACCAAAGCCGGCAGATCCTGCAGAACAACTACCTGTTCGAACTGCTGCTGCCGCCTGGCCAGGTGACCACCGCCTACCTGCGCCTGCACAGCCAGGGCTCGGTGCAGGCGCCGCTGGCGCTGTGGTCCGCCCAGGCCTACATGGAGGAGCAGCCCACGCGCCTGTATGTGCTGGGGATGATCTACGGCGTGTTGCTGGTGATGCTGGTGTACAACCTATTCATCTACCTCAGCGTGCGCGACGTCAGCTACCTCTATTACATCCTCTATATCGCCTCGTTCGGCTTTTACCAGGTGTCGGTGAATGGCGCCGGTGTGGCCTACTTCTGGCCGGACAGCCCGTGGTGGGCGAATGCTTCGACGCCGTTGTTCATCGGTGCCGCTGGCCTGTTCGGCTGCCAGTTCGCCCGGCATTTCCTGCAACTGGGCAGCATCAGCCGTGGTTTCGACCGGCTGCTGCAGTTGCTGATGCTGGGTGGCGCGCTGGTCATGGTGCTGGCGGTGACCATGCGCTACGGTGTCGCTTTGCGCATGGCCACGGTGCTGGCGTTGCTGTTTACCGTGAGCATCTTCGCTGCAGGGCTGTACGCCTGGTGGCGTGGCTTGCGCGTGGCACGCTGGTTCATCATCGCCTGGACGGCGTTCCTGCTCGGTGGCCTGGTCAACACCCTGATGGTGCTGGGCTACCTGCCGAACGTGTTCATCACCATGTATGCCAGCCAGCTGGGGTCGGCGCTGGAGGTGGCCTTGCTGTCGCTGGCGCTGGCCGACCGCATCAACAGCCTGCGCGAGCAGCAGGCGCAGACCTTGCGAGACACCGGACGCACGCTGGAGCAACTGAACCTGCAACTGGCCAGAAGCAACCGGCTGAAAGACGAATTCCTGGCCAGCGTGACCCATGAGCTGCGCACGCCGATGAATGGCGTGATCGGCTCGCTGGAGCTGATGCACACCCTGCCGATGGAGGCCGAGATGGCCCAGTACCACCGCACGGCGGTGGGCTCGGCCCAGGGCATGATGGATATGGTCGATGCCATCCTGACCCTGTCCGAACTGCAGGCCGGCCGCCTGCGCGCGCAGCCGGCGCCATTTAGCCTGCGTGACCTGCTGCAGGGCGTACGTGCCGGTTATGCCGGGCAGGCTTTGGGCAAAGGCTTGTACCTGAGCCTGGACATCCCGGCCGATGTGCCGGACGGGTTGCTGGGCGATGCTCAGAAGCTGGCCCGCTGCCTGGGGTGTCTGGTGGACAACGGTTTGAAGTTCACCCACCAGGGCGGGGTGATGATCCAGGTGCGCGGGCGCCGGGTGGGGCCTGACGACCTGGCGCTGACCTTCATGGTCAGCGACAGCGGTATCGGCTTCGATGACCTCGACCAGGCGACCCTGTACCAGCGCTTCTTCCAGGTCGATGGCTCGATGACCCGGCGTTATGGCGGGCTGGGGATTGGTTTGTCGATCTGCCGGCAGATGGGGGAATTGCTGGGGGCACGGTTGTCGCATGAGTCGACGCGGGGGTTGGGGAGCCGGTTCGAGTTGAGTTTGAACATGGCTATTGCGCAGGTGCAGATGGCATCGAATGTTCTGCAGACGCGACGGTCGCTTTAGGCGTTTTCGTTTTCGCAGGCTTTGTTGGGGCTGCTTTGCAGCCCTTCGCGGGCGCGCCCGCTCCCACAGGTTTGGCGCTGAATTCAGGCAATGCGCGATCGCTGTGGGAGCGGGCATGCCCGCGAAGGGCCGCAAGCGGCCCCCAGGACATGCCCTGACCGCGCCTGCACTCCGACAACAACGCCAGACTCTTCCTACGCTTCAGCACTGGCAACTCCATCCCCTGCGAAATACCCTACAACCGCTGTCGACACGCGTCTGATTGTTCCTGCAAATCCCGCGCTCTAGGCTTTTCCAGTCGCTGACGGTTCAGCGATCGGGTGTGGAAACCTGGCAAGACCTATGGTGTGTGTCGTTACGACAGCTGTACGCGGGAGGCCTTTGGGCCTACCGGGTTCGCACCATGCCTGGTTTTCCACCCCGTGTGCAGCTGTCACCCCTATGTGTGGAAACAGACGGGTGGCACATATCTCCATGGTGCCGAACTCATGAACGACGAAACCAAAACCACCCCTGGCGTTACCTACTTCTACCAAGGCGAAGGCCAAACCCATCCACTGTTCCGCATTGCCGAGGGCATCCCCTGTCGCAGCGCCCGTGAGCAGGCCTCGGAACTGATGGGCTATGCGCGGGACTTGTCGCTTACCGGTTTGATGGATGGCGACCAGCAAATGATGTGGGCTTCACACTACTTCGCAGCAATGGCCAAGGCGCTGCTGGATGATGCCGAGCTGGGTTTGATGCGTTGAGTTTTATTTGGCTGCATCGGCCCTTTCGCGGGGGTGAACAGTGCTTTTTGATGACGGTGCGGGAATCGGGTTAGGGCTGACATGCGCCCCCCACCACATGTTTAGTCATTAATGTCACTTTGACTGACCCGCGGGGAGTGCTTCACTGGGGCTCTCAAGCTACCCGGATCCAGGAGCCCCCGATGAACCTGCACCAGTACGCTGAAACCCACGAAGTCACCAACCAGCCACCGCCCCTCGACGGTGCCAACCTTTACCGCCTCGACCTGCCGCTACAGGAATGGTCGCGGCGTTTCGGTGCGGGTTGGGCCGAATCGCGGATCGATGCCTACGGTGCCCTGGCCGGTGGCCCGCTGATGCAGGCGGGCTTCCTGGCCAATGCGCACAAGCCGGAGTTCAGCAGCCACGACCGCTACGGCCATCGCATCGACTTGGTCGAGTTCCACCCCGCCTACCACGAACTGATGCGCACCGCCGTCGAGCACGGCCTGCCGTCGCTGCCATGGGCCGAACCCCGCCCAGGCGCCCATGTGGCGCGGGCTTCGATGACCTACCTGCACAGCCAGGCCGAGGCCGGTACCGGCTGCCCGCTGACCATGACCTTCGCCGCCGTGCCAGCGCTGCGGCTGCAACCCGAATTGGCCGAATACTGGCTGCCGAAAATCCTCGCCTGCGAGTACGACCCGCGTAACGTCGGCGACCGCCACAAGGTCGGGGTCACCCTGGGCATGGCCATGACCGAGAAGCAGGGCGGCACCGATGTACGGGCCAACACCACCCGGGCTTATCCGGTCGGCGCCGCGGGCCCGGGGCAGCCCTACGAACTGGTCGGGCACAAGTGGTTCTGCTCGGCGCCGATGTGCGATGCCTTCCTGACCCTGGCCCAGACCGAAAAAGGCCTGAGCTGCTTCCTGCTGCCGCGTCACCGCCCGGATGACAGCCGCAACCAGTTCTATATCCAGCGCCTGAAGAACAAGCTGGGCAACAGTTCCAACGCCTCCAGCGAGGTGGAATTCCGCGGTGCCCTGGCGTGGATGGTCGGGGAAGAAGGGCGGGGCGTGCCGACCATCATCGAAATGGTGGCCATGACCCGCTTCGACTGCATGGTCGGCTCCAGCGCCTTGATGCGCCAGGCGCTGACCCAGGCGACCCACCATTGCGCGCACCGCAAGGTCGGCGGGCGGCTGCTGAGCGAGCAGCCGTTGATGCAGAACGTGCTGGCCGACCTGGCGTTGGAAAGCGAGGCCGCGCTGGCCCTGAGCCTGCGCATGGGGCAGGCGCTGGAGCAGCTGGAAGACCCGCAGCAGGCGCATTTCGCCCGGCTGGTCACGGCGGTGGGCAAGTACTGGATCTGCAAGCGCGCGCCGGCCATGATCAACGAGGCCGCCGAGTGCCTGGGCGGGGCGGGTTATGTGGAAGACAGCATCCTGCCACGGCTGTACCGCGAAGCGCCGGTGAACTCGACCTGGGAAGGTTCGGGCAATGTGCAATGCCTGGACGTGCTGCGGGCCTTGTCCAAGGAGCCGGGCGTGCTCGATGCGCTGTTCGCCGAGCTGGGCGATGGCCACGGGGACCCGCGCCTGGCGGCGCACATCGGCAACCTCAAGGGGGCGTTTGCCGACACTGGCGACATGCAGTACCGCGCGCGGCAGCTGACCGAGGATATTGCCCTGGCGCTGCAGGCCAAGCTGTTGCTGGAGGCGGGCAATGCGGTGGTCAGTGATGCGTTTATCGACAGTCGCTTGACGGTGGGCGGGCGCGTCTACGGGGCGTTGCCGCGGGGTGTGGATGTGGCGGCATTGGTGGCCAGGGCTACGCCAACACAGGACCTGTAGGAGCGGCCTTGTGTCGCGATAGGGCTGCGAAGCAGCCCCAGGGGATCAGCGCAGATGCACAAATTGCCGGGGCTGCTTTGCAGCCCTATCGCGACACAAGGCCGCTCCTACAGGGACCAGCGCTGGCCTGCTGATTAACACCGATCAATGGGGGTGTATTTAGCCAAGAAGGCAGGCAAGATGGTTCACATGCATGTCCAGACAGGAAGCACAGTGTGAGCCAAGCTTTTGTAGTCGTTGATACCCCCGAACAGGCCGTCGACCGTCTGGCGGCCCTGCATGACCAGGCCACCGGGGCCCTTAGCCAGGCCCTCAAGCGTTACCTGAAGGACCGTACCGAGCCGGGCGCCGAAGAGCGCGACCTGTTCCGCTACCCGGCGCTGCGCCTGACCTATTACAGCCATGGTGAAGTCGCCGCCACCACGCGGGCCTACGCTAAGGTTCAGGTGGCAGGTACCTACAGCGTCACCATCACCCAGCCGGCTGCTTTTCGTGGCTACCTGCTGGAGCAACTGCGCCCGCTGATGCACGACTACACCGTCACGGTAGAGGTCGGCGTCAGTGAACAGAACATTCCTTACCCCTACGTGGTCGATCAGGGCGACGAACTGGCCGGCAGCGGCATCACCGCCGCGCAGCTGGCGCGGGTGTTCCCCAGCACCGACCTGTCGGCTGCGACCGACAACATCGCCGACGGCCTGTATGACTGGGGCAGTGCCGAGACTCTGCCGCTGGCGCTGTTCGATGCCGCGCGGGTCGACTTCTCGCTGCGCCGTCTGGTGCACTACACCGGCAGCGACTGGCGCCATGTACAGCCGTGGATCCTGCTGACGAACTATCACCGCTATGTCGACCAGTTCATCAGCCACGGCCTCGACCAATTGCGTGACGACCCTCGCTTCGTGCGCATGGTCCTGCCAGGCAATGTGGTGATCGAAAAGGGCATGGACCATGGTGAAACCCAGGCCCTGGTGGCCAGCGTGGTCTGGCACCGCTATCAGATGCCGGCTTATCACCTGATCGCCGCCGACGGCGACGGCGTCACGCTGGTCAACATCGGCGTCGGCCCGTCCAATGCCAAGAACATCACCGACCACCTGGCCGTGCTGCGCCCGCACTGCTGGCTGATGATCGGCCACTGCGGCGGCCTGCGGCAGTCGCAGACCATCGGCGATTATGTGCTGGCACACGCCTACATGCGCCGTGACGGTATTCTCGACCGGGTGGTGCCGCCGAACATCCCGATTCCGGCCCTGGCCGAGGTGCAGTTGGCCTTGCAGGAAGCCGCTGCGCAGGTCACCGGCGAGCGTGGTGAACAGCTGAAGAAGCGCCTGCGCACCGGCACTGTGCTGACCTACGACGACCGCAACTGGGAGCTGCGCTGGGCCCAGGAGCGGCCGCTGATCAACCTCTCGCGTGCCGTGGCGGTGGACATGGAAAGCGGTACGATTGCCGCCCAGGGTTACCGCTTGCGCGTGCCGTACGGCACCTTGCTGTGTGTGTCCGACAAGCCGCTGCACAGCGAGATCAAACTGCCGGGTTCGGCCAACGCTTTCTATAACCGGGCGGTCAGCCAGCATCTGAAGATCGGCATTGCCGCCCTGGACCTGCTGCGCACCGAGCTCAACTCGCTGCACTCGCGTAAACTGCGCAGCTTTGATGAGCCGCCGTTCCGCTGAGGATCCATGTCACTGCCACCCCGTTCCAAGCCGCGCCGCCCCCAGGCGCGGCCTGCCACCGGCCCGCGTCGCCAGCCCAAGGCGCCACCGGCCGAGCCGCGCCTGATCCTGTTCAACAAACCGTTCGACGTGCTGACCCAGTTCAGCGACGGCAACGGGCGCGCGACGCTCAAGGACTACATCGACATCCCCGGTGTGTACCCGGCCGGGCGGCTGGACCGCGACAGTGAAGGCCTGTTGCTGCTGACCAACGATGGCGGCCTGCAGGCGCGCATTGCCGACCCGAAGCACAAGCTGGCCAAGACTTACTGGGTTCAGGTGGAGGGGGAGCCGAGCGAGGAGCAGTTGCGGCGCTTGCGCGATGGCGTGGAACTGAACGATGGGCCGACCTTGCCGGCCGAGGCGCGGCGCCTGGACGAGCCGGCGCTGTGGCCGCGCAACCCGCCGGTGCGTTTTCGCAAGAGCGTGCCGACCAGCTGGCTGGAGCTGGTGATTCGCGAAGGGCGTAACCGCCAGGTGCGGCGGATGACGGCGGCGGTGGGGTTGCCGACCTTGCGCCTGGTGCGGGTGCGGATTGGCGACTGGGCGCTGGATGGGTTGGAACAGGGCTGCTGGCGAGAAGTCCCGGCGAAGTTGCAGCGCTAGGGGGCCGCTTTGCGGCCCATCGCGACACAAGGCCGCTCCTACAGGTGCAGCGCAAACTCAGGCATTGTGCGATCCCTGTAGGAGCGGCCTTGTGTCGCGAAAGGAGCGCAAAGCGCTCCCGGCTTTCTTGAGCCTTACACCCCTTCGAGAAACCCCACCACCACGCTCTTGATGATAAAGGCCAACACCCCCAGCCCCAGCACGAAGAACAGGATCAGCGTCCCGAACCGCCCGGCCTTGGACTTTTTCGCCAGGTCCCAGACGATGAAACCCATGAAACCGATCAGCACGGTGACCAGGATGATCATCATCCACTCTTCGAATACGGCGGGATCCATCGGTGTTCTCCAGGCGGGTTGAGCGTCCGATTATACGCCTGCTGGCGCAGGCAATTAACGCAGGTGGGTCAAGGGCAGCTCGGTGCTGGCCAGCACCTGGTTCAGCACGAAGCTCGAACGCACGCTGGTGACGCCTTCAATGCGGGTCAGGCTGCCTAGCAGCAGCTTCTGGTAGTGGTCCATGTCGGGCACCACCACCTTCAGCTGGTAGTCGGCATCCATGCCGGTGACCAGGCTGCATTCAAGCACCTGTGGCAGGTTGCGGATGGCCGCCTCGAAGGTTTCGAAACGCTCCGGGGTGTGGCGGTCCATGCCGATCAGCACATAGGCAGTCAGGCTCAGGCCCAGCTTCTTGCGGTCGAGCAGGGCTACTTGGCGCGAGATGTAGCCATCGTCCTCCAGTTGCTTGACCCGACGCGAGCATGGCGAAGGCGACAGGCCGATGCGTTCGGCCAGTTCCTGGTTGGAAATGCGCGCATCGCGCTGCAATTCGGCGAGGATACTCAGGTCGTAGCGGTCAAGTTTGCTCATGGTTTATGCCTTTTCTGTTCGGATTGCGGCGAATTATCAATCCAGGGTGAAAAATTGCGCAAGTGCTATTTATCCGAGCAATCTTCGCAATCCTGTGCTGTAACCTGTCCGGTATCTTTATCCACAGAATCACTGCCCGGACATCAGTCCACGGCGACGCGCCCTAGGCGGGCGGTCGCGGCCAGCCATCCAACAGGATCTGCAGGCCCCCGGGCTACACACCTTCCAGAAGACGGTGTGAGGTGAGCCGGCGCCACAAGTGCCGAGCACGGACGACAATTCCTGAAGGGAGGCCCTGTGGCCTCCCTTTTTTCATGTCCGGAAATTTAATTGGCCTGCGTGACAGGCGCGGTAGACTGGCTGTGGTTGCCTTATTTTCTACCGAGAGGAACAGCATGAAGTCGCGCATCTGGCAGTTGGCAGGTGTTGGTGTGTTGGGGCTGAGCATCTGCCTTGGGGCCATGGCCGAAGGGCCGGGCGAGGGGGCGCCGGGCCGCTCGCTCAATTCGCGTGACGAAGTGCAGCAGACCCAGCCGCCACGCCAGGGCTATTACCAGGACATTCCCCGCCGTCATGGCGATAACCGCCACTGGGAAGCCGGTGGCCCGGGGCAACGGCCCGGTGGTGACTGGCAAGGGCGCCCGGATGGTCATGGCAATGGCTGGGGGCCGGGGCCGCAGTATCGC
The DNA here is from genome assembly GCF_000814065.1 of Pseudomonas sp. C5pp. NCBI lineage: Bacteria > Pseudomonadati > Pseudomonadota > Gammaproteobacteria > Pseudomonadales > Pseudomonadaceae > Pseudomonas > Pseudomonas sp. C5pp. The sequence continues at coordinate 116,923 of NZ_JWLN01000011.1, forward strand.
CCTGGGCACACCATCGATCATTTCCCGGACCGCTACTGGAAAGTGCCCTACCGTGGCGATGACTACTTCTACTCCGGTGGTTACTGGTATCGCCCCCATGGTGGCCGTTATGTCGTGGTGAGCCCGCCCTACGGCGTGCGGGTCGACTACCTGCCGCCTTATGCGCGGGAAGTCTGGTTGGGCGGGGCGCTGTTCTTCCTGGTGGCCGATACCTATTACCAGTACCTGGCCGACAGCCGCGAGTACGTGGTGGTCAACCCGCCGGTTGCGGCGCCAGCACCTGTAGGCGGTGGGTATGACGTGGTGGCCTACCCGATGTATGGGCAAGGGCAGGAACAGCAGGACCAGGACCGTTACCAGTGCCACCGTTGGGCGGTGAGCCAGTCAGGGTTCGACCCGGCGACGGCGACTTATGCGCCGCCGGCCAATGTGGCGGACAACTACCGGCGGGCGCTGGGCGCGTGCTTCAGTGGCCGAGGCTACAGCATCAACTAAAGCGGGACATGCGGTGCATGGCACCGGCTGTGCCGGTGTTCGCGGGTAAACCCGCTCCTACAGTTACGCTCACTGATTCACACCGGATCCGCATGCACCATCACATCCGCCTGTGGATAACGCTGGCGGATCACCTTCGAGGCCTCCACGCACAAGGCATGCGCCTCATGCAGCGGCAACTGCCCCGGCATCTCCAGATGCAACTGCACGAACCACTGGTTGCCCGACACCCGTGTACGCAGGTCGTGCACGCCTTTGACCCCGGGAATGGCCAGCACCAGCGCAGCCATGGCCTCGCCGACATCGCCGGGCAGTTCCTGATCCATCAGGATGGCCGTGCTTTCCCGTGCGATCTGCAGCGCGCTCCAAAGGATATAGACAGCGATGCCCAGGCCGAACAGCGCATCCAGTTGCGGCCAGCCAAAGCGTGCCAGCAGCAGGGCCAGCAGGATGCTTCCGTTGAGCAGCAGGTCCGAGCGGTAGTGCAGGGAGTCGGCCCGCACCGCCGTGGAGCCGGTCAGGCGGATGACCTTGTGTTGCAGTGCCAGCAGGGCAAGGGTCAGCACCAGCGACAGCAGCATTACCCCGATACCGACGGCGGTATCGCCCAAGGGTTGCGGGGTGTGCAGGCGTTCAACCGCCTGCACCCCGATCAGCACCGCACTGACCCCGATGAACAGCGCCTGCGCCATACCGGCCAGGGCTTCGGCCTTGCCATGGCCGAATCGGTGGTCGTCGTCGGCCGGGCGCAGGGCATAGTGCACGGCGAGCAGGTTGAGGAACGAGGCAACGGCATCCAGTGCCGAGTCGGTCAGCCCGGCCAGCAGGCTGACCGAGCCGCTCAGCCACCAGGCCAACGCCTTGCTCAGGACCAGGATACTGGCCACCGCCAGCGATGCGCGAGTGGCCAGACGTAGCAGGCGTTGGTGTTCAGCCGGGGTGGTCATCATCCGTGGGTAGTGTCCCTGTGCTTCAGGCTGCAGGCACCAGGCCCAGGCTGGCCAACTGCTCGATGCTGCCGCGATGCTGGATCAGCCGTGGGTCGTTCAGCGGCAGGCGCTGGCCCAGTTCGCTTTCCAGAATGGCCTGCAACTTCAGGTTGTCGACCTTGCCATCGGGGGTCACGGCCTCGCGCAGCTTGACCGGGTCAACCTGGGCGGATCGCCCGCCTGAGTAATAGATGGCGCCCGTGGCAAAGTCGATACCGAAGGCGATCAGCCCCGGGATCACGTAGAACAGGATGCCGATAGCATCCATTGCGGCAACCACTGGGTCGATCTTGCCGCCGATCTGGCCGCGCCGTTCCGGGTAGAGAATGGTGCCGCAGGCGGTCAGTTGGGTCAGCAAGGTGACGATGAGGGCGCCACCGATGACGCGGGTTGGGATGCGCATGTAAATCTCCGAAAAGGTATCCAGCAGGGCAAGCGAAGCGCCTGCACCTGAAGCTAAGACCATGATAGAGCAGGCTGGGTTCGCCGTTATACTCGCGGGACTGTTCGAGGACCACCATGATTTCATTACCGATCGATGCTGTCTTGCCCGCCCTGCGCCAGGCCCTGGAAAACCGTGACGAAGCGGTGCTCGAGGCGCCACCTGGCGCGGGCAAGACCACCCGCGTGCCGCTGGCGCTGCTCAACGAGCCGTGGCTGGCCGGGCAGAGCATTCTAATGCTCGAGCCCCGCCGCCTGGCAGCGCGGGCTGCGGCCGAGCGCCTGGCCAGCGAGCTGGGCGAAAAGGTCGGCGAGACCGTGGGCTATCGCATCCGCCTGGACAGCAAGGTCGGGCCGAAAACCCGCATCGAGGTAGTGACCGAAGGCATCCTCACCCGACGCCTGCAGGCCGACCCGGCGCTGGAGGGTGTGGGACTGGTGATCTTCGACGAATTTCACGAGCGCAGCCTTGATGCCGACCTGGCCCTGGCATTGAGCCTGAATGGCCGGGAATTGCTGCGGGACGATCCGCCGCTGAAGGTTTTGCTGATGTCCGCGACCCTGGAGGGCGAGCGCCTTTCGCGGCTGCTGAATGATGCCCCGGTGGTGAGCAGCGAAGGCCGCATGCACCCCGTCGACATCCGTTGGGGGCGGCCTTTCCAGCCGGGTGAGTTCATCGAGCCTCGGGTAGTGGACAGCGTGTTGCAGGCATTGGCTGACCAGACCGGCAGTTTGCTGGTATTCCTGCCGGGTCAGGCCGAGATCCGCCGGGTTCACCAGAGCCTGCAGGAAGCGTTGGGCGAGCGCCCCGAGGTCCTGCTCTGCCCGCTGCATGGCGAGCTCGATCTCGACGCCCAACGTGCGGCCATCGACCCGGCGCCCAAGGGCCTGCGCAAGGTGGTGCTGGCCACCAACATTGCCGAGACCAGCCTGACCATCGACGGCGTGCGCGTGGTGATCGACACAGGCCTGGCCCGGGTACCGCGTTTCGACCCCGGCAGCGGCATGACCCGCCTGGACACCCAGCGCATCTCCCGCGCCAGTGCTACCCAGCGCGCCGGCCGCGCCGGGCGCCTGGAGCCCGGCGTATGTTATCGCCTTTGGTCCGAGGCCCAACATGACCAGCTGGCCGCCCACGGCAGCGCAGAGATCCTGCAGGCCGACCTGGCCGGCCTGGCCCTGCAACTGGCACGCTGGGGCGTTACGCCCGAGCAGTTGCGCTGGCTCGACCAGCCCCCCACTGCTGCCTTCACCCAGGCCCAGGACCTGCTGGCACGGCTCAATGCCTTCAAGCCCGGCAGCCGTGACAACCTCAGCGAACACGGCCTGGCCATGGCCGAGCTGCCCGCGCATCCACGTATTGCGCATTTGCTGTTGCGCGGCCAGGCCCTGGGCCTGGCACAGATGGCCTGTGATGTGGCTGCGCTGCTGGGCGAGCGGGATATCCAGCGCGGCGGTGGCGCCGACTTGCACAGCCGGCTGGCGCTGGTCAGTGGCGAGAGCAGGGCCGCCCGTGGCAGCCACGGTGGTGTGCAGCGTGCGCGCCAATTGGCCCGCCAGTACCGTGGTCTGCTGCGTGGCAAACCAGGCGCGCCGGTTGTGGACCCTGATCACCCGCGCTGGCTGGGCGCGCTGCTGGCGCTGGCCTACCCCGACCGCGTCGCCCAGCAGCGCCGCGAAGGGGGTGCGGAATACCGGCTGGCCAACGGCCGGGCGGCGCTGTTTGCCGAAGTCGATGCACTGATGAAGTGCCCGTGGCTGGTCATCGCCGACCTGGGCAGCCGCCAGGGCCAGCGCGAAGAACGCATCTATCTGGCCGCCGAGTTCGATCCGGCGCTGTTCGAGGGCGTGCTGGCCGAACAGGTCGAGCGGGTCGATATTCTTGATTGGGACGAGCGTGAGCAGGTGCTGCGTGCCGAACGCCAGATCAAGGTCGGCGAGCTGGTACTGGGGCGCGAACCGTTACCCAACCTGGATGACGATGCCCGCGCCAAAGCGTTGCTTGGCCTGGTGCGGCGCAAGGGCCTGAACATGTTGACCTGGACCCCGGAACTTCGCCAATGGCAAGCGCGGGTGGCGCTGTTACGTCAGCTTGATCTGGACAAAGAGGGGCAAAGCGAATGGCCTGACCTGGGGGACGAAGCGCTGCTGGCGACCCTGGAAGACTGGCTGCAGCCATACTTGGGCAAGGTCTCGCGGCTGAGCCATTTCGCCGCCCTGGATGTGTCCTCGATCTTGCGCAATCTGCTGCCTTGGCCATTGCCACAGCGCCTGGACGAATGGGCACCGGCGCATCTGGCGGTGCCATCCGGCTCGAACATTCGCCTGGACTACAGTGAAAACCCACCGATTCTCGCCGTGCGTCTGCAGGAACTCTTCGGCCTCGCCGATACTCCGCGCATTGCCCAAGGCCGTCAGCAGGTGAAGTTGCATTTGTTGTCACCGGCACGGCGGCCGGTGCAAGTGACCCAGGACTTGGCCAACTTCTGGCGCACGACGTATGCCGAGGTGAAGAAGGATCTGAAAGGGCGTTATCCCAAGCACTATTGGCCGGATGACCCCTTGGTGGCCGAAGCGACCGCGCGGGCGAAGCCGCGCGGCACCTGAATGTGACGCAGAGCGGTAGCCAGATCGAGGCGGATGTTCCATTGGGGGCGGGCGATGTTGGTCTGAATGTTCAGGCCAGCAGGAACCCGATCGGTTGCGTTATTCAGAGGGATCGGGATCTGGCTATCCTCATGAATCATGTAGATTCGGCCAAGGAAACTTTGTGAAGGCAAAGAAGCACACAATAGATGTGCGCTTCATCGAAGTGCTCCCTATGGACTAATATTTCGTCAGCTTGAAGGTGACGATTTGACCTTTCTTGACGTTCAGCGGGGCTAACGTTTCTCGGTCGACGTCTCGTTTGTAGTCAATGGCGCCCACGCTCTGCCCACTTTGGTCACGCAGATGACAGATGAGAGATCCATCGAGCAGATGCAGTGGTTCGATAATCCAGTAATCGGTGACTTCGGCATGCTTGTAGAAGCCGAGGTAGCCATTGCGGCTGACACCCAACTTCTTGTCCGGTTGTTCCCAAAGGTGGATGTGATAATGCAGGCGATCTTCGGTTTTGGAGATATAACGGAACTCCAACAGTGGCGGCAGCGTGCGTCCGCCCAATATTAACCAGTCATTTCCAGGTGCGAAATCAAAGAAACCCTCATCGGTTTTGTCGCCACTACGACTAAGCCGAGTATTGGCATAACCACCGTCGAGGTACATTAAAAGCCGGCCTCGAAACGATTCGGCATATTGAGTGCTGATTGTTTGGTCCATGACGTTTCCCTCTAATGGCATTGGTGTGTTTACACTAATGCCACCGTCGGGCATGCGAGCAGAATGAAGATTTTCCCGGATGCCTCAAGCCCCGGCTTCACCTTCCAGCAGCATGAACAGGCGATACAGCACCACGGTACTGAACAGCTGCAGGAAGCCGCTCAGGCTGTCCATGGCCAGTTGGGCACCCGCTGAGGGTTCGGGAAAAGCCATCAGCAATAGCCCGTCGATCAGCCAGATCGGCGCCAGCACCCCCAGCACGCAGATCATGATGCGCATGAAATGGCCGGTGGTCATGCTTGCGCTGTCGCGCATCGACTGCACCACCGGCCGGCCACGCAGTACCAGCAGGTACTCGGCGAACACCAGGTTGATCATGATCCACACGCCCGGGAAGATGAACAGCGCCAGGCCGGCCATGATCAGCAGCGAGCTGATCAGGATCAGCAGGGCCAGCTGTGGCCACAGTTGCAGGGCGCGGGCGAACAGGTCGCGCTTGGCGATTTCCTGGCCGTTGCTGCGGGTGTCGAGGTACAGGATCAGCGCTGCGCTGTACAGCGGGTAGAACAGCAGGCTGACCAGCATGCCGTAGGCCGGCGATGCCTGGTCGCCCATCTGCCGGTACAGCAGTTGGGTGAGCAAGGCTTCCAGAACCACCAGCGGCAGGCACAGCTGGAGGATGTTCGGCAGGTGGCGGCGGAAGAAGTACAGGGAGTCGCGCAGGACGCTCAGCGGATTCATCAGTCTACATCGCATGGCAGTAAAAACAGGGGCATAACTTTAGCCCAAAGCAGGCCTGGGGCTGTCACTTGCTGAAAAAAGTTTCACGCCGCCGGTGATTGAATCCCACGCCTGTACGCCCCATCTTTGACGCTGTCCGTTGTCCGCTACCCCACGAGGTCGCCCCATGAATACTGAAGAACAAACCCTGATCGACGGCCTGTTCGGCCGCCTCAAGCAAGCCGAGGACCCGAGCCAGCCACGTGATGCGCAGGCCCAGGCATGCATCGAGGAACATGTGCGTCAGCAGCCGGCGGCGCCTTATTACATGGCCCAGGCGATCCTGGTGCAGGAGGCTGCGATCAAGCGCCTCGACGAGCAGAACAAGCAACTGGAAGCCGAACTGAAGCAGGCTCGTGCCCAGGCCGAGGCCGCCCGTGCCGGTAGCGCGCCGAGCATTGGCGGTGGTGGTTTCCTGTCCAGCATCTTTGGTTCGTCTGGGCGCAATGCGGCCCCGGCCGTGCAACCGCAGCGTCAAGCTGCAGCACCCGTGGCATCTGGCGGTGGCTGGCGCGAGCCTTCGGCGCCGGGCTTCTCTCAGCCACAAGCGCAGCAGCCTGGTTTTGGCGCTGCGCCGGCACGCAGTGGTGCCAGCAGCTTCCTCGGCGGTGCAATGCAGACTGCGGCCGGTGTTGCGGGTGGTGTGTTGCTGGCGCAGGGCATCAGCAGCCTGTTCAACCACAACTCGCAGCCGGAAGAGGTGGTAGAGGTGATCAAGGAGGAGCCGGCGCCGGCCAGTGACAGCGGAGGCTGGAACGACTCGGGGGCGCAGCAGCAGGTAGCTGACAACGGTGGTTGGGGCAGCGACCAGGGTGGTTATGCCGACAGCGGTTATGGCAGCGATGATGGCGGGTTCTTCTCGGACGACGATTCGTACGTCTGACAGGTCTGGCATACTGCTGGCAATTTGGGGGGCGCTTTGCGCCCCTTTCGCGACGCAACTTGACCAGTCCGGTTTTCGAAAGGTGAAAAGCCAAGCGGGCCAAACCCAGAGGTACATGACAACGCATGGCCTTGTACCTCGGGTTTTCCAGGGGCAACCTGTCAGGGGGCAGGCGCCGCCTGGCAGCTATCGGCGCGTTATGAGAAATGTCGCAATGTCGCCATCGTTCGTATTCAGATAGACATTACTGTCCGGAGGCATGTGATACAGCGTTTTCACGGTACGGCCCGTATGGTCGCGCAGGCGGCAGCGCAGTGTGTCAGGGCCCCATTCCAGCGGTTCGAGTTTTATCAGGTCGACCGGTGAGTTGGTTCGGTACAAACCAAGATAGCCGTTGCGGCTGATCTCGACCTTTCTGTCGCTGTCGGTGCCCGTGCCGTTGATGTAGACATAGATCCGATCCGTTGTCTCGGAGTGGTATTCGATGCTGAACGTGGTGGGTGCTGCTTGGCGTCCCGTGATCAGCCAGCCTTCCTCTTGGCCGAGCCCGGAAGCGTCGCTCAGCCGGACTGGTTGATCTATCCCCGGAGAGTCAAAAGTCATTATGTCTTTGTACCCGGCTTGGCTGTCGTCCCAATATTTCCAGGTAGACTGACAATGTATGTGCGCCTTGAAAGATTTTGCTTCTGCGATCCAGTTGGTAATGCTGTTACTCATGACTGTTCTCCAATGAGGGCGGTGAGCTCCCTCTGCGTGGGTACAGTAGTAAGGCGCGGGACCGGGCCGAAGCTTGAAGTACTTCCTTGTTCATTGGCGTTGCATGGGTGAGCCAGTCGTACGGCTGACAGGTCTGGCATACTGCGGGCAATTTGGGGGGCTGCAAAGCAGCCCCCAGCATTCCAGGCCGACCAAGGGGTTCCAAGGTGAAAAAGATCGCGCTGTTCGCCGATGTGCAGAACCTCTACTACACCGTGCGCCAGGCCCACGGCTGCCATTTCAACTACACCGCCCTGTGGGCCGATGTCAGCCGCGAAGGTCAGATTGTCGAGGCCGTGGCCTATGCCATCGACCGTGGCGACAGCAAGCAGCAGCAGTTCCAGCAGATCCTGCGCAACCTCGGTTTCGATGTGCGCCTCAAGCCCTTCATCCAGCGCAGCGATGGCTCGGCCAAAGGTGACTGGGATGTGGGTATTACCTTGGATGTGATCGACGCCGCCAGCCGCGTCGACCAAGTGGTACTGGCCTCCGGCGATGGCGATTTCGACCTGCTGCTGGAGCGAGTGATACAGCGCCATGGCACCGAGGCAGTGGTGTATGGTGTGCCCGGGCTTACCGCACTGTCGCTGATCCGTGCCGCCACCCGTTATGTGCCCATCGAGGGTGCGCTGTTGCTCAAACACTGAGATTTTTCATGGAACGTATCGCTGTCATCGACTTTGAAACCACCGGCATCAGCCCCGGCGCCGGCTGCCGCGCCACTGAGGTGGCGGTGGTGATGCTGGAGGGCGGGCGCATCGTCGAGCGCTACCAGAGCCTGATGAACGCGGGTGTGCCGGTACCGGCATTCGTCGCTGGGCTCACTGGCATCACCACCGCCATGCTGCGCAGTGCGCCGCCGGTGGACAAGGTGATGAACGAAGTGGCCGAGTTCGTTGGTGGCACCCCGTTGCTGGCACACAATGCCGCCTTCGACCAGAAATTCTGGGACTACGAACTGGGCCGCATCGGCCGTAGCCGCAGCCAGGCCTTCGCCTGCTCCTTGCTGCTGTCACGGCGCCTGTTGCCGGCGGCACCGAACCACAAGCTGGGCACCCTGACCCGCTGGGCCGGGCTGCCGGATACCGGTACCGCGCACCGGGCCATGGCCGATGCCGAAATGGCCGCCAACCTGCTGCAACACCTGGCTGGCGTGCTGCGCCAGGGCCATGGTGTACAGCAACTCTCGCACGACCTGCTCTGCCGCCTGCAGAAAACCCCGGCCGCCAAGGTTCGTGAAACCCTGGCCAGGTTCTGTTAGGGCTTCTTCTCCAGTTGCGCCAGCGGCACCCGCCGCTCCACAGCGCTGGAGAGAATGATCGAGGTCTTGCTGAAGCCGAACTGCGCGACCCGGTTGATCAGTTCTTCCAGCTCCGGCATCGAACCCACCGCTGCCTGCATGATGACGCAGGGGTCGCCGGTTACCCGGTGGCATTCGGTCAACTGGGGGATCTGGGTCAACGCTTCGTAGGCCTGCTGGTTGCCGTGGCTGGCCAGGCGCAGTTCGATCACGCACTGGATCGGCAGGCCGATCTTGCTCATGTCGACCTTGGCCTGGTAGCCGGTGATAACCCCGCTGGCCTCGAGCTTGGCCACCCGCTCGGCCACCGCCGGCGCCGACAGGTTCACCTGGCGCGCCAGTTGCGCGAAGGTGGCGCGGCCATTGTCGAGCAGGGCGGCGAGCAGCATGCGGTCGTACTTGTCCATGGGTTATTCCTGCCTGGTTTCGATTCGATTGAAAAGCATCCGAATAACCATGCAATGCAAAGTGTTCGGGTAATTTAAAGCTGTTTTGTAACTTAAGTTTACACGATGGCCTTTCTAAACTAAGCCACCCGTAAACGGATTTCGAGTGTTTCCCATGCCTGCCTCCCGTCGCTTCCCGTTGTTGCTCATTGGCGCTTTCCTGGCCTTGTACCTGGTCTGGGGCTCCACCTACCTGTTCATTCGCATAGGCGTCGAGAGCTGGCCACCGATGCTCATGGCCGGGGTGCGCTTCCTGATTGCCGGGGGCCTGCTGTATGGCTTCTTGCGCTGGCGCGGTGTGCCGGCACCGACCTGGCCGCAGTGGCGGGCTGCGGGGGCGATCGGTTTCCTGCTGCTCAGCTGTGGTAACGGTGGCGTGACCGTGGCCGAGCATGCTGGTGTGGCCTCTGGCGTCGCTGCGCTGGCGGTGGCGACGGTGCCGCTGTTCACGCTGCTGTTCGGCCTGCTGTTCGGGCACCGCAATTCGAAGCTGGAGTGGGCGGGGATCGCCCTCGGGTTGGTGGGTATCGGCCTGCTGAACCTGGGCTCCAACCTTCAGGCAAGCCCGATTGGCGCAGCGCTGATCATCTTTGCGGCGGCGTCGTGGGCGTTCGGCTCGGTGTGGAGCAAGACCTTGCCGCTGCCCCAGGGGCCCATGGCCAGCGCCGCGGAAATGCTCGTTGGTGGTGCCGTGCTGTTGCTCGGCAGCGCGCTGTCTGGCGAGCGCATGACGCAGATGCCGACCGCTGCCGGCTGGGGGGCACTGGCCTACCTGGTGTTCTTCGGTTCGATCCTGGCGTTCAGTGCCTACATGTACTTGCTCAAGCACGTGCGCCCCGCAGCTGCCACCAGCTATGCCTACGTCAACCCGGCGGTGGCCGTGCTGCTGGGCATCGTCTTTGCCGGTGAGCAGATTGGTGCCGAAGAATGTGTGGCCATGGCGGTGATCATCGGCGCGGTGGTGCTGATCGGCCTGCCGCAGTGGCGCAAGGCACCTGAGCCGGCGCAGCCGTTGAAAGGCGAAATCTGCAAGTAGGCAGGGGTGATGCGGTAAACTTGCCGCCTTCGCTGAACCCCCTGACGGTATTGCCATGAATTTCGCCAAACTCGGCCTGATCGAACCGCTGCTGCGCACCCTGCAGCAACTGGACTACACCACCCCGACCCCGGTGCAGGCCAAGGCCATCCCCGCCGTGCTGGCCGGCCGCGACCTGATGGCCGCGGCCCAGACCGGCACCGGCAAGACCGCGGGCTTTGCCCTGCCTGTGCTGCAGCGCCTGGCGCTGGAAGGCGAGAAGGTGGCCAGCAACTCGATCCGCGCGCTGGTGCTGGTGCCCACTCGTGAGCTGGCCGAGCAGGTGCACAACAATGTGCGCGAGTATGCCGAGAACCTGCCGCTGAGCACCTACGCGGTGTATGGCGGGGTCAGCATCAACCCGCAGATGATGCGCCTGCGCCGTGGTGTCGACCTGTTGGTGGCCACCCCGGGGCGCTTGCTCGACCTGTTCCGGCAGAACGCCGTGAAGTTCAACCAGGTGCAGACCCTGGTGCTGGACGAAGCCGACCGCATGCTCGACCTGGGCTTTGCCGAAGAGCTGCAGTCGGTGTACGCCGCGCTGCCACGCAAGCGCCAGACGTTGCTGTTCTCCGCCACTTTTTCCGACCAGATCCGCATGCTGGCGGGGCTGGCCCTGAACGACCCGCTGAGCATCGAAGTCAGCCCGCGCAATGCCACGGCCACCAGCGTCAAGCAGTGGCTGGTGCCTGTGGATAAAAAACGCAAGGTCGACCTGTTCTGCCACCTGCTGCGCAAGCAGCGCTGGAAGCAGGTGCTGGTGTTCGCCAAGACCCGCAATGGCGTCGATCAACTGGTGGAGCGCTTGCTGGCCGAGGGTGTGAATGCCGACGGTATCCACGGTGACCGCCCGCAAGCCACTCGCCAGCGCGCGCTGGACAGCTTCAAGGCCCGCGAAATCCAGGTGCTGGTGGCGACCGATGTGGCGGCCCGCGGCCTGGATATCGATGACTTGCCGCTGGTGGTCAACCTTGACCTGCCGATCGTTGCCGAGGATTACGTGCACCGCATCGGGCGTACCGGGCGGGCGGGCAACAAGGGCGAGGCTATCTCGCTGGTGTGTGCCGATGAAGTGCAGCTGCTGGCGGCGATCGAAGTGCTGACGCGGCAGACCCTGCCGCGTCATGAAGAGCCGGACTTCATCCCTGACCACCGGGTGCCGATGACCGACGCCAGTGGCCAGGTGATCAAGAAGCCGAAGAAGCCCAAGAAGCCGAAGGAAAACAGCGCCAAGCGCGGGTTGGGGCGCTGGATGGACAGCGCTGAATCAGGCAGTGCGGAGCCGGCGGTGAAGGCAGTGCGCAAGGTGCCGAGCTTCAATGGTGGGGCGCGCAAGCGTAAGCCGTAGATTTGCAGTGTACGCGGACTCTGTGGGAGCGGGTTTACCCGCGAAGAATGCGACTCGGTGCATGGCACGGGCTTCGCCCGTGTTCGCGGGTAAACCCGCTCCCACAGGGGATAGTGTCAACCTTTGGATTTAAGCCAATCCGCCGCCGCCCGCCCGGCGCGCAAGCCGCTGGCAAAGCACGCTGTCAGCAGATACCCCCCAGTCGGCGCCTCCCAGTCCAGCATCTCTCCGGCACAGAACACTCCCGGCATGCCCTTGACCATCAAGCCCTCATCCAGCCCCTCGAAACGCACCCCGCCTGCGCTACTGATCGCTTCATCCAGCGGCCGCGTGCGTACCAGCGTGATCGGCAAGGCCTTGATCGCTTTCGCCAAGGCCCCAGGGTCGGCAAAGGTCGCCTGATCGGTCAGCTCGCGCAACAGCGCCGCCTTGACCCCATCGATACCCAGCTGGCTGTGCAGGTGCTTGGCCATGGAGCGCGAACCCCGTGGTTTGGCCAGCGCCTGGGCAATCTTGTCCACAGGCTTGTCCGGCAACAGGTCGAGCAGCAACACCCCGTGGCCCTCACGGTTGATGGCCTCGCGCACCGGCGCTGACCATGCATACACCAGGCTGCCTTCCACACCCTGCGCGGTGAGGATGAACTCGCCCTTGCGCGGCACGCTGCCAGGAACGCTAAGGGCAATATTCTTCAACGGCGCACCGGCGAACTTGTCCTTGAGCAGCGCGCTCCAGCCTGCCACTTCAAAACCGCAGTTGCTGGGCTGCAAGGGCGAGATATCCACAGCCCGTTCGGCCAGCAGCGGCTGCCAGCTACCGTCCGAGCCCAGTCGCGCCCAACTGCCGCCACCCAGCGCCAGCACCACCACGGCGGCCTTCACCAGCCGCTCGCCTTGTGGATAAGCAATCCGCAATGCACCTTCGGCATTCCAGCCCAACCAGCGGTGACGGGTGTGGATAACTACTCCGCTGTCGCGCAGGCGCTTGAGCCAGGCGCGCAGCAGTGGCGCGGCTTTCATGTCGGTGGGGAACACCCGCCCCGAGGTGCCGACGAAGGTTTCGATGCCCAGGCCGTGAATCCACTGGCGCAAGGCGTCGGCATCGAAGTCGTGCAGCAGCGCGGCGATTTCGCCCTGGCGCTCGGCATACCGGCTGACGAACGCCGGGTAGGGCTCGGAATGGGTGATGTTCATGCCACCGACACCCGCCAGCAGGAACTTGCGACCCACCGAAGGCATGGCATCGAACAGCTCGACCGCCAGGCCCGCCTGGGCCAGTGCTTCGGCGGCCATCAGGCCGGCTGGGCCGCCGCCGATGACGACTGCGAGGGGAGTGGAGGCGGGGCTCAGATCAGGCATGGTGGGCAGCAGGCTGTGGAAAAGAGGCGCATTCTAGCGCAGCGCGGCCTGTGGAAGCACTGCTCAAAAAATGATCAGAGCTTTGCAGGCCTTGCCTGTAAAGGGCTGCAGCGCCTTTCCCGCAGGTTATCCACAAGCGGTTCCACAGTCATTGTGAACAACCGATTACGCGTGCCGCACTGTGATGAAGGATGCCATGGCGCCTGGCCAGGGCTGCGCGGTCCTTGCTGTAGCCACCGCCGATCACGCCCACCACCGGGATGTCGCGGCCCAGGCAGTGGCGCAGCACCGCTTCGTCACGGGCGGCAACGCCTGCATCGGTCAGTTGCAGATAGCCCAGGGCGTCGTCCTTGTGCACATCGACCCCGGCGTCGTACAGCACCAGGTCGGGTCGATAGAGTGGCAGCAGGTAGTTGAGGGCGTCGTCCACCACCTTCAGGTAGGCCATGTCGCCCATGCCACGGGGCAGGGGGATGTCCCAATCGCTTTGCGCCTTGCGCGCCGGGAAGTTCTGTTCGCAGTGCAGCGAGACGGTGATGGCGTCTGGTGTGTCGTGCAGGATGCGCGCGGTGCCGTCACCCTGATGCACATCGCAGTCGAAGATCAGCACCCGGTGTACCCGGCCAGCCTCCAGCAGGTAGCGGCTGATCACGGCCAGGTCGTTGAAGATGCAGAAGCCGGCAGGGTGGTCGTAATGGGCGTGGTGGGTGCCGCCGGCAAGGTGGCAGGCGATGCCGTGCTGCAGCGCCATCTCGGCGCTCAGCAGGGAGCCGCCTACGGCGCGCACGGTACGCCGGGCCAGGGCCTCGCTCCAGGGCAGGCCGAGGCGGCGCTGGTCCTCGCGTGACAGGTCGCCGTTCATGTAGCGCTCGATGTAGCTGCGGTCGTGGGCCAGGGCGAGGATGTCGTTGGGGCAGATGTCCGGGCGCAGCAGGGCTTGGTCGGTGGTCAGCCCGCTGTCGATCAAGTGGTCGTGCAGCAGGCGGAACTTGTCCATGGGGAAGCGGTGTTCGGCAGGGAACTCCGGGCTGTAGTCTTCGTGGTAGATCAGCGGCAACGGCATGGGTGGGGTCGCAATCGGGGCCAGTGCTGATCTTGCCATGAGCTTGCTGGCCGATCACGTGTAGGAGCAGCCTTGTGCTGCGAAAGGGCCGGCATGCAGGACAATGTTCTGTGGCGGCTATGGCCTCTTCGCAGCACAAGGCTGCTCCTACACGGAGTAGCGACAACCTGGACGATTGGCGTGTTATTTCGTGGTACTGGCCAGCACCCGCTGCCAGTCCGGCTCGTTCAGGCGGCCGAGGATGCGCGTCTTGCCATTGCCATCCACCGAAACGAACAGCGCACTGGCATAGCCGCTCTCACGCTCGCCCCCCGCAACTTTCTGCTGGCGGGCAAAATGGTCGATGCAGCCGTTGTGGGTCACCAGCACCAGGTTATGCCCCGGTCGTTTGTGTGCCAGCGCTTCGCTGGCGAACTGGCTGTCACAGCTTTCCAGCCAGTCCTCACTGGCCACCGCCTGGCCAAGGATGAAATGCGCGGTTTGCCGTGTGCGCAGTTTCGGGCTGCTGAGCATATCGGCGTTGTTAAGGCCCAGCTGGTGCATCCCTTGGCCAACACGCCCGGCAGCCTGGCTGCCGGCCACCGTTATGCCGGTGGGGGCGTCCAGGCACGGGCCGGGGGCGCTGTCGCAGCGCTCGGCGTGGCGGATCATCACGATCACCGCACCGTCGGCCCAGTCCTGCAGCAGGCCGCTGTCACTCAATTGTCGTTCGTTGCCAAGGTCCACGATGTGCGTCCTCGTCGCCAGCCAGGTGCTCAACGCCGCCACGACCATGCACAGGCCAAGGGCGGCACCGAGGGCTTTGCGGGTCAGGCGTCGCTTGCGCCGGGCGTGGATGGCAGGGTGTCCAAGGGTGTTGCTCGATAGCATGCGTTGCTCCGTTGGCATGGTCGCGGCTGGCGCGGCGGTGTTGGCTGGCATCCTGCCAACTGGCCTGTCGGGGGGCGGTGAAGGGCGTGTGAAAATTGCATTCGGGCGCGCCGGTTGGGTGAAACCTGCACCCGCGCCTACGCTGTAAACTGCAAGACGGTAAAACCGGAGCACGCCCGATGACCCCTATCCTGCAACTGGAAAGCGCGCGGCTGGTACTGCGCCAATGGCACGACGACGACCTGCGCGAGTTCGCCGCCCTGTGTGCCGACCCGCAGGTGATGCGCTACTTCCCGGCGCCGCTGACACGCCTGGAGGCAGCCGCGCTGATCGGCCGCGTACGCGGGCATTTCAATGAGTACGGCTTTGGTCTGTGGGCTCTGGAGCGCAAGGACAGTGGTGCCTTCATCGGCATGACCGGGTTGCTGCACGTGGGCTTCGATGCCGATTTTGCGCCGGCGGTGGAGATCGGCTGGCGCCTGGCACGCCGCCACTGGGGCCTGGGTTTCGCCAGCGAGGCGGCGTGGACATGCCTGCGCTGTGCTTTCGCCCAATTGCGCCTGGAGGAAGTGGTGTCGTTCACTAGCGAGAGCAACCTGCCCTCGCAGAAGGTCATGCAGGCCATCGGTATGCAGCAGGACCTGAATGGCAGTTTCGAACACCCCCGCCTGCCCGTGGGCCATCCGCTGCGCCCGCATGTGTTGTACCGGATTGATCGCGCACACTGGGAGCGTACCCTGCGCGCCTGAATGCATGGCCATGCCCGGCGCGAATGACAAACCCTGTATCATTTCCCTAATGGAGGGCGCTTGCCGCAAGATGTTCAGCGCCTATGAGATCGAGCGCCGCCTGGGCGGCGCATCGCGAGCAAGACTCGCTCCTACGGAGAACCCCCGATGAGTCATGTGTTGGACGACCTGGTCGACCTGTTGAGCCTCGAGTCCATCGAGGAGAACCTGTTCCGTGGACGCAGCCAGGACCTGGGCTTTCGCCAGCTGTACGGCGGGCAGGTACTGGGCCAATCGTTGTCGGCGGCCAGCCAGACGGTCGAGGATGCACGCCATGTGCATTCGTTGCACGGCTACTTCCTGCGCCCTGGCGATGCCAGCCTGCCGGTGGTGTATTCGGTGGACCGCGTGCGCGATGGCGGCAGCTTCAGCACCCGGCGGGTGACTGCGATTCAGAAGGGCCAGCCGATCTTCACCTGCAGCGCCTCGTTCCAGTACGACGAGGACGGTTTCGAGCACCAGGCGCAGATGCCCGATGTGGTCGGCCCGGAGAACCTGCCCACTGAAGTCGAGCTGGCCCGGGCCATGGCTGACCAGTTGCCCGAGCGCATTCGCGACAAGGTGCTGTGCGCCAAGCCGATCGAGATTCGCCCGGTCACCGAGCGCGACCCATTCAACCCACAGGCTGGCGACCCGGTGAAGTACGCCTGGTTCCGCGCCGACGGCAACCTGCCCGATATCCCCGCCCTGCACAAATACCTGCTGGCCTACGCCTCGGACTTCGGCCTGCTGACCACTTCGTTGCTGCCCCATGGCAAATCGGTGTGGCAGCGTGACATGCAGATCGCCAGCCTCGACCATTCGCTATGGTTCCATGGCAACCTGCGTGCCGACGAGTGGCTGCTGTATGCCACCGACAGCCCCTGGGCGGGCAATGCCCGTGGCTTCTGCCGCGGCAGCATTTTCAACCAGGCCGGGCAACTGGTGGCGTCGTCGTGCCAGGAAGGCCTGATTCGCCACCGCAAGGACTGGGCATGAGCCTGGGCGAGGTGCGCAACTGGGTGTTCGACATGGACGGCACCCTGACCGTGGCCGTGCACGATTTTGCCGCCATCCGCGTGGCGCTGGATATCCCGGCCGAGCACGACATCCTCACCCACCTGGCAGCCTTGCCGGCGGACGAGGCGGCGGCCAAACATGCCTGGCTGCTGGAGCACGAGCGTGACCTGGCGATTGCCTCCACGGCGGCCACCGGGGCGGTGGAACTGGTGCGCGAACTGGCCCAGCGTGGTTGCCGGCTGGGCATTCTGACCCGCAATGCCCGTGAGTTGGCGCATGTGACGCTGGAGGCCATCGGCCTGGCGGACTGCTTCCCGGTGGAGCACATTCTGGGGCGTGACGAAGCAGCGCCCAAGCCAAGCCCGGATGGGCTGCTGAAGATTGCCAATGCCTGGGGTGTGACACCGGGTGAGCTGGTGATGGTGGGGGATTACCGGTTTGATTTGGACTGTGGGCGTGCCGCAGGGGCGCGCACGGTGCTGGTGAACCTGCCGGACAATCCGTGGCCGGAACTGGTGGATTGGCATGCGGCCGATTGCCGGGCATTGAAGGTGATGCTGGGCTGAGTTTTTGTGTCGCCTGTGCGGGCCTCTTCGCGGGTAAACCCGCTCCCACAGGGACCGCGCCGAGCTCAAGTCCAGCACTCAACCTGTGGGAGCGGGTTCACCCGCGAAGAGGCCGGACCTGTCTATGCTGAACCCCAATCTATTCCCTGAACGGAGACCTACCCATGACCAGCAAGGCCATCTACGTAAAACCCGGCGGCGGCTACGACAAGGTCGAGGTCGGTACCAGCGAGGCTCTCGCACCCCAGGCCGGTGAAATCACCGTGCGCCTGCACGCCAGCTCTCTCAACTACCACGATTTCGCCGTTGTCAGCGGCATGTGGGGCCCGAGCGAGCGGCGCATCCCCATGGCCGATGGCGCTGGCGAAGTGGTCGCGGTGGGTAGCGGCGTCACCGAGTTCCAGGTCGGCGACAATGTGGTCAGTACCTTCTTCCCCGACTGGCTCGACGGCCAGGCAAATGTGGAAGGCTTCGCCAAGGTGCCCGGCGACGGTATCGATGGTTACGCCCGTGAACAGGTCACTGCTCGTGCCAGCGCCTTCACCTTGGCGCCCAAGGGCTTCAGCCATGCCGAAGCTTCCACTCTGACCACGGCCGGTCTCACGGCCTGGCGCGCGCTGATGTGCGACGACCACCTCAAGCCCGGCGATACGGTGCTGGTGCAGGGCACCGGCGGTGTATCGATCTTCGCCCTGCAGTTTGCCAAGCTGGCCGGCGCGACGGTGATCGCTACCTCATCCAGCGACGCCAAGCTGGAGCGCCTGAAGGCCCTGGGTGCAGACCACCTGATCAACTACAAGAGCATCCCGGCGTGGGGTGAGAAAGTGCGCGAGCTGACCGGCAACCGCGGCGTCGATCATGTGATCGAAGTGGGTGGCCCGGCGACATTGGAGCAATCGATGATCGCCGCGCGCATTGGTGGGCATGTGTCGTTGATCGGCATCCTCACCGGCGTGGCCGGGCAATTGCCGCTGGTGCAGGCGCTGGTGCGGCAGATACGCCTGCAAGGCGTGCTGGTAGGCAGCCGCGCCCAGCAGCAGGCGATGGTGCGGGCGATCGATGCCAACGGCCTGCTGCCAGTGGTGGACAAGCATTTCGAGCTGGAGCAGATCGTCGAGGCTTTCCGTTATCAGGAGAGCAACCGGCATTTCGGCAAGATCTGCCTGACCTGGTAATGGCTGGGGGCTGCTTTGCAGCCCATCGCTGGCAAGCCAGCTCCCACCTCGACCGCATCGGCCCCTAGTCCGGCAACAACCGGTCGCGGCTATTGGACAGGTGCAGGCACACCGCTGCCCGCGCCGCGTCCGGGTCCTGCCGGCGGATGGCATTGAGGATCGCCTCATGCTCGAGGTTGGCCAGGTACGCCTGCCGCGCCAGCTTCGCCCCGCTGCGTTCGGCCAGGGCCATGCGGTTGCGCGGGATCAGGCCGTTGCCTAGCTGCAACAGCATTTCAGTGAAGTACAGGTTGCCAGTGGCCTCGGCAATCAGCAGGTGAAAGCGCCGGTCGGCCTCGATGCAGCTGTCACCGGCGGCGGCCAGGTCCTGGTAGTCATCCAGCGCCTGGCGCATGCGCGTCAGGTGCCCCTCGTCACGGCGTAGCGCGGCCAAGGCGGCGGCCTGGCCTTCCAGGCCGATGCGCAGCTCCAGCAGGTCGCGCACATTCGCCGCGCTTTCCGCAGCGATGCGCAGGCCGGCCTGGGCCTGGCGCTCCATCACGAACGTACCGATACCGTGGCGTGGCTCCACCAGCCCCGAGGCCTGCAATTTCGACAGGGCCTCGCGGACCACGGTGCGGCTGACCCCATGCTCGCGCACCAGGCTGTTCTCCGAGGGCAACTTGTCGCCTGGCTTGAAGGTGCCCAGCAAGATCTGTTGGGTCAGGCTGGAGACCAGGTCATGGGCACGGCTGTGGCCGCGTTTGTGGGCTTGTTCGGTGGCCATGGTGTGACCCGATTGTTGTTGTGCTTGTACGACAAGTTAATCGATATAAATATTTTTTGCCGATTTTTCCTGTGGTCAAGTCAGCGAGTAGTTTGTCTATTTTTGCAAGATCGACGCATATAGGCTTGGCGGTAGCTTGTATTTTGTGATTTTACCGATGTTGCTGATCTTGTCGTACAACTGCGCTGCGCATATGCTCCTCCCCACTGCCATGTCAGACAACCTCGACCCGCACAAAAACAATTAGTGGGAGATCCGCAAGTGAACGATACCCTCGCTCCGTCTGCCCGGACTGAAGGCGACGCCCTGGCCAGCGCCGTGGCTAAGGTCAAGCGCCACGTCCTGCCGCTGTTTGTCATCATGTTCATCGTCAACTACCTGGACCGCGTCAACATCGGCTTCGTCCGCCCCCATCTGGAAAGCGACCTGGGCATCAGCGCCGCCGCCTATGGCTTTGGCGCCGGCCTGTTCTTCATCGGCTACGCGTTGTTCGAAGTGCCCTCGAACATGCTGCTGCAGAAGGTCGGCGCACGGCTGTGGCTGACCCGCATCATGTTCACCTGGGGGTTGGTGGCCACGGCCATGGCCTTCGTGCAGAACGAAACCCAGTTCTACGTGCTGCGCTTTCTGCTGGGGGTTGCCGAAGCGGGCTTCTTCCCCGGGGTGATCTACTACTTCACCCGCTGGCTGCCGGCCGCCGAGCGTGGCAAGGCGATTGCCATATTCCTCAGCGGTTCGGCATTGGCGTCGCTGATTTCCGGGCCATTGGCCGGTGCGCTGATGCAGATCCAGGGCTTGGGCATGCATGGCTGGCAGTGGATGCTGTTCATCGAAGGCATGGCCTCGGTGACGCTGTGCTTCTTCGTGTTCTTCTGGCTCGACTCCAGGCCGCAGGACGCCAAGTGGCTGAGCCAGGCCGAGCAGGAAGCACTGGTGGCCGCCATCGATCGCGAGCAACTTGAGCGCGAAGCGGTCGGCGCGGTCAGGCCATCGGCCTGGAGCCTGCTCAAGGACCGCCAGATCCTGCTGTTCTGCCTGATCTACTTCTGCATCCAGCTGACCATTTACGCCGCCACCTTCTGGCTGCCGAGCATCATCAAGCGCATGGGTGACCTCAGCGACCTGCAGGTCGGCTTCTTCAACTCGATCCCGTGGTTGATCTCGATCCTGGCCATGTATGCCTTCGCCGCCGGCTCGGCGCGCTGGAAGTTCCAGCAGGCCTGGGTCGCAGGTGCGCTGGTGATCGCTGCCATCGGCATGTTCATGTCCACCACGGGTGGGCCGGTGTTCGCCTTTGTCGCGGTGTGCTTCGCGGCGATCGGTTTCAAGTCGGCATCGTCGCTGTTCTGGCCGATCCCGCAGGGCTACCTGGATACCCGCATCGCCGCAGCTGTGATCGCGTTGATCAACTCGGTCGGCAACCTCGGCGGCTTCGTCGCCCCCACCACCTTCGGCCTGCTGGAGCAGCAGACCGGTTCGATCCAGGGCGGCCTGTACGGCCTGGCGGTGACCTCGGTGCTGGCGGCCATTGCCATCTTCTTCGTACGCACTCGCCCAAAGGGCGCCCCTTCCGATGACCTCAAGGCCCCTTCGGCCCTGGGTCAGAGCCATTGATGACTGCGAGACAACAACCATGAACATGCAGACCCTTCACACCAGCACCCCCGTGGTCACTGATCTGCGCGTGATCCCCGTCGCCGGGCACGACAGCATGCTGCTCAACCTCAGTGGTGCTCATGGCCCGTTCTTCACCCGTAACGTTGTGGTGCTGCGTGACAGCGCCGGCAATACCGGGTTGGGCGAGGTGCCGGGCGGCGAGAAGATCCGCCAGACACTGGAGGACGCCCGCAGCCTGGTGGTCGGTCAGCCGATCGGCCATTATCAGCGCGTGCTCAATGCCATGCGCCAGACCTTTGCCAACCGTGACTCGGCTGGTCGCGGCCTGCAGACCTTCGACCTGCGCATCACCGTGCATGCGGTGACGGCCATCGAGTCGGCGCTGCTCGACCTGCTCGGCCAGCACCTGAACGTGCCGATGGCGGCACTGCTGGGCGAGGGGCAGCAGCGCGAGGCGGTGAAGATGCTCGGTTACCTGTTCTACATCGGCGACCGCCAGCAGACCAACCTTGCCTACCGCAACGAAGCCGAGGCCGAGGACGACTGGTTCCGCCTGCGCCACGAAAAGGCCCTGACCCCGGACGCGGTGGTGCGCCTGGCCGAGGCCGCCAAGGCGCGCTATGGCTTCAGCGACTTCAAGCTCAAGGGCGGGGTGTTGCGCGGCGAGGAGGAGATGGAAGCGGTAACGGCGCTGGCCGAACGTTTCCCCGAAGCCCGCATCACCCTCGACCCGAATGGTGCCTGGTCATTGAAGGAGGCCATTGCCCTGTGCCGCGACAAGCACGATGTGCTGGCCTACGCCGAAGACCCATGCGGTGCCGAGAACGGCTACTCGGGCCGTGAGGTGATGGCCGAGTTCCGCCGTGCCACCGGCCTGCCCACCGCCACCAACATGATCGCTACCGACTGGCGGCAGATGGGCCATGCGATCCAGTTGCAATCGGTGGACATCCCGCTGGCCGACCCGCACTTCTGGACCTTGCAGGGTTCGGTACGGGTGGCGCAGATGTGCAACGACTGGGGGCTGACCTGGGGTTCGCATTCCAACAACCACTTCGATATCTCGCTGGCAATGTTCACCCAGGTGGCGGCTGCGGCGCCGGGGGAAATCACTGCGATCGACACCCACTGGATCTGGCAGGACGGCCAGCGCCTGACCCGCGAACCACTGCGCATCGTCGACGGGCATGTGCACGTGCCGGCGCGACCGGGGCTTGGGGTGGAGCTGGATGAAGACCAGTTGGCCAAGGCGCATGAGTGCTACCGCAACATGGGGTTGGGCGCGCGGGATGACAGCGTGGCAATGCAGTTCCTGATTCCGGGGTGGAGCTTCGATAACAAGCGGCCTTGCCTGGTGCGTTGAGGCTGCTGGCCTCTTCGCGGGTGAACCCGCTCCTACAGGTACTGCATATCGCTCAAGGTTTATGCAAACCCAGTGGGAGCGGGTTTACCCGCGAAAGGGCCGGAACAGGTTAACCCTGCTCGAAGAAGGCCCGCGCCATCGCTACGAATGCCCCCAGCACCGGGTTGGGGTTATCCCGGCAGAACGCCAGGAATATCTCCGCCTGCTGCTCCATCCCCACTAATGGCTTGAACACCACCTGCTCCAGGCGCAATGCCTGCGCCGAGGCCGGCACTACCGCACAGCCCAGCCCCACATTGACCAGCCCCAGTATCGAGTGAGTCTGCCCCAGTTGGTGCAGGTACCGCGGCTGCACCTCATGCCGGGCAAACAGGTTGGCGATGTGGTCATGGAAGTAGCGCCCTTCGTTGGCGCTGTACATCACGAATGGTTGTTCATCGAAATCGCTCGGCCTGAGTCGCTCACGTGCCACCAGCGCATGCCCTGCGGGCAGGGCGGCGATGAAAGGTTCGCGGTGGACCGGCAGGTACTCCACACGCGCGCTGGGCAGCACCTGGCGCACCAGGCCAACATCGATCAGCCCTGCCTCCAGGTCATGCACCTGGGTGCTGGAGATGCGTTCGCTGAGCACCAGTTCGATGTCCGGCAGCGTCTGCCCGGCATGCACCAGCAAGCGCGGGATCATGTTGTAGGCACCCACTGCGGTGAAACCCAGGGTCAACCGGCCCGCTTCGCCATGAGCAATGCGCCGCGCCGAATGGCTGGCCGACTCGGCAATTTGCAGGATGCGACGGGCGTCTTCGAGAAAGCTCTGGCCCGCCAGGGTCAGCCGCACCTGGCGGTTGTTACGTTCGAGCAGCAACACGCCCAGGGCATGTTCCAGCAACTGGATCTGCCGGCTCAAGGGCGGTTGGGTCATGTGCAGGCGGGTGGCGGCACGGCCGAAATGCAGCTCTTCGGCCACGGCCACGAAACAGCGCAGCTGATGCAGCTCCATGATTCAATTCCTGAATTATTCGATCCAGAATCTATATTAGACCTGTATCAAATGCCGGCCTAGCATCGAGTCATGTCTTCGAACTGCCGGATGCCCACCATGAACGAAAACCCCATCGAAGTGCTGTTGACCCAGCCAGTACCAGAGGCCATCGATGCCCGGCTGGTCAGCGCCTATCGGGTACATCGCCCGTATCAGCATTCCAACCCGCAACAGTTGCTCGACGAAGCCGGCCCGCGCATTCGTGGTGTGGTTACAGGCGGTGCCAAGGGCCTGTCCAATGAGCTGATGGAGCAACTGCCCGCGCTGGAGATCATCGCTATCAGCGGCATCGGCACCGATGCCGTGGACCTGCGCCATGCGGCCAGCCGCGGCATCCATGTCACCACCACGCCGGGCGTGCTCACCGCCGATGTGGCCGACCTGGCCATGGGCTTGATCATTGGCACCTTGCGCCGCCTAGGCGAGGGTGAGCGGCTGGTGCGTGATGGCTTGTGGGGCAAGGTCGATCTGCCATTGGCGCGCAAGGTCAGCGGTATCGAACTGGGCATCGTCGGGCTTGGCGAGGTGGGCAAGGCTATCGCTCGGCGTGCCGCTGCATTCGACATGCGCGTTGCCTACAACGGGCGGCGCGAACAACCAGAAACCGGCTACCGCTTTGAGGCCGACCTGGTGGCACTGGCACGTTCGGTGGATGTGCTGGTGGTTGCAGCTGCCGCCGATGGCGGGCAGGTGCTGGTGACGGCCGAGGTGCTCGATGCACTGGGGCCGGAGGGGTACCTGGTCAATGTGGCGCGTGGCAAGTTGGTCGATGAGGACGCGCTGGTCGAGGCGTTGCGTGAGCAGCGCATTGCCGGGGCCGGGTTGGATGTGTTCGTCGACGAGCCGCATGTGCCGCCGGCGCTGCGTGACCTGAATCAGGTCGTTCTGCAGCCGCATCGAGGCAGCGCCACGCTGCAAACCCGGCTGGAAATGGGGCAGATGGTTTTATCGAATCTCGCTGCTTGCTTCCGCGGCGAGGTTCCCCCGAATTGCGCGTAGGCCCCATCGCCGGCAAGCCGGCTCCCACAGGGACAGCGCATGCCTTGAACACTGCACTGACCCTGTGGGAGCGGCTTTAGCCGCGAAGAGGCCGGCACAGGCAACACAAGCCCCCAAGGGCCACACCTTCTCCGCACAAGAACAATCGCTTCCACCGAGAAGCAAGAGGGTCCACATGAACAGCAAATCCGCCGTCGCCGCACCGCAGGCCGTGGCCGGGATCGGTCGCCATCGCTTCCTGGTCCTGGCACTGATCTTCGTCATCACCGTCATCAACTACGCCGACCGCGCCACCCTGTCGATTACCGGTACCGAGGTGCTCAAGGACCTCGGCCTGGACCCGGTCATGCTGGGCATGATCTTCTCTGCTTTCGCCTGGGCCTACGCCTTGGGCCAAGTGCCTGGCGGCTGGTTGCTCGACCGCTTCGGCGCCCGCCGGGTCTACGGCATCAGCCTGATCCTCTGGTCGCTGTTCACCCTGCTGCAAGGGACCGTGGGCTGGTTGGGCCTGGCTGGTGTGTCCGCCGCCGTGGCGCTGTTCTCCATGCGGTTCATGCTGGGCCTGGTGGAGTCGCCGGCCTTCCCGGCCAACTCGCGCATCGTCAGTTGCTGGTTCCCCACCCGCGAGCGCGGCACCGCCTCGGCGCTGTTCAACTCGGCGCAGTACATGGCCGTGGTGGTGTTCGCACCGTTGATGGCGTGGATGACCCATGCGCTGAGCTGGGAGCAGGTGTTCATCTGGATGGGCGTGCTGGGGCTGGCGCTGAGCGTGGCGTGGTTCCGCTTGTACCACGAGCCGCACAGTGCGCCAGGGCTGAGCCCCGAAGAGCTGGATTACATGCGTGAAGGCGGCGCCCTGGTCGACCTGGAAAAGGAACGCAAGACCGCCAAGAGCAAACCGACCCGGGCCGAGCTTGCGCAACTGTTCACCAGCCGTAACCTGTGGGCGGTGTACCTGGGCCAGTACTGCATCACCGCGCTCACCTACTTCTTCATCACCTGGTTCCCGATCTACCTGATCAAGGGCCGTGGCATGACCATCATGGAGGCCGGCTGGGTGGCCGCGTTGCCGGCAATCTGCGGGTTTACCGGTGGCATTCTCGGTGGCTTCGTGTCCGACTGGCTGATCCGCCGTGGCGTGCACCCGTCCAGGGCGCGCAAGACCCCCTTCATCATCGGCATGGGGCTCTCTACCAGCCTGGTGCTGGCCAACTATGTGGACGGCAATGCCGCGGTGATCGCCCTGATGACCCTGGCCTTCTTCGGCAAGGGCCTGGCGGCGGTGGGCTGGGCGGTGTTGTCGGATGTGGCGCCGAAGAAGATGGTTGGCCTGTGCGGTGGCGTGTTCAACGGCATCGGCAACATCGCCGGTATCGTCACCCCGTTGGTGATCGGTTATGTGGTGGCCAGCACCGGCTCGTTCCATAACGCACTCTGGTTCGTGGCCGCCCATGGCGTGCTGGGGATCCTCGCTTACCTGTTGCTGGCCCGACGCTTCGAGCGTACCGGGCAGGCGTAGGCAGACGCCTGGCAACAGAGGCCCCGGGAGACCGGGGTTTTTTTGTGGCCGGCAGAAAGTAGTGATTGGCTGCACCGGCCCTTTCGCGGGCTTGCCGCTCCCACAGGTACGCCACAGGTTTGAGGCGCGTGGAGTACCTGTGGGAGCGGGCGAGCCCGCGAAAGGGCCAGTACAGCCACAACACACCCAAATGAAAAACAAAAGCTCCAGACGGCCTGGTGACGGGATCGGGTATGCCATTCGCGACTTCTGACGTTAATGGGGATGCCCTGTCGTGATCGAACAGTTCCGGGGCGTTCTCGTGTAATTTCCCACAGCCCTGCGGGGCTTAAATGAAGCCCGACCTGCACTGACACGTTGCTCTGTGACGCGTGCCAAATATCCACAACAGAGCGCGAGTAACGTGTCGACTTATTGATTTCAAAGGAGATATTTTCGCCTACACCTGCCCGTCCATCCTTGTGTCAGTAAAAAGAGAACAACATCAATGAACACCGTGGGATCTGATGGCAACCTTGCACAAGGTTTCAAGCCACGTCACGTAACGATGCTGTCCATCGCCGGCATCATCGGCGCCGGACTTTTCGTCGGCTCTGGCCACGCCATCGCGGCAGCCGGGCCAGCTACCATAATCTCCTATTTCGTGGCCGGGACCTTGGTGGTACTGGTCATGCGCATGCTCGGCGAAATGGCCGTGGCACACCCGGACACCGGATCGTTTTCCACCTACGCCGAGCAGGCCATCGGCCGCTGGGCCGGCTACACCATCGGTTGGCTGTACTGGTGGTTCTGGGTACTGGTAATCCCGATCGAAGCACTGGCCGCCGGGCATGTACTGAACGCCTGGTTCCCGCAGGTGGACAGCTGGATATTTGCCCTGGCTTCGGTGCTGCTGCTGGCTGGTACCAACCTGTTCAGCGTGGCCAAGTACGGTGAGTTCGAGTTCTGGTTCGCCATTCTCAAAGTCACGGCCATTCTCGGTTTCATCGGCCTGGGTTTCGCCGCACTTATGGGCTGGCTGCCCAACCGCGAGGTCAGTGGCCTGAGCAGCTTGATGGCCGAGCACGGCGGCTTCGCGCCGAAGGGCTGGTCGGCCGTGGTTGGTGCGTTCATCACCGTGATGTTCAGCTTCATCGGCACCGAAGCGGTGACCATTGCCGCGTCCGAATCGAGCGACCCGTCGCGCAACATCGCCAAGGCCACTCGCTCGGTGATCTGGCGCATCAGTACCTTCTACATCCTGTCGATCTTCGTGATCATTTCGGTGGTGCCGTGGAACGACCCGCAGCTGGCGGTGGTGGGCTCTTACCAGCGTGCGCTGGAGATCATGAACATCCCCAACGCGGCCTTCATGGTCGACCTGGTGGTGCTAGTGGCAGTGACCAGCTGCATGAACTCTTCGATCTACATTGCCTCGCGGATGATGTACTCGCTGGCCAAGCGCGGTGACGCACCGGCCATGCTCAACAAGACCTCCAAGGTCGGCGTGCCACGCGCTGCGGTATTCGGCAGCACGTTGATCGGCGCGGCCATTGCCATCCTCAATTACTTCGCGCCGAAGGGTGTGTTCGAGTTCCTGCTGGCCAGCTCCGGTGCCATTGCCTTGCTGGTGTACATGGTCATCGCGATTTCGCAGCTGCGCATGCGCCGTCGCCTGGAGCGGGAAAACACCGAGCTGAAGTTCCGCATGTGGCTGTTCCCGTACCTGACCTGGGCGGTGATCCTGTTCATTGGCGGAGCACTGGCGGTCATGATGTTCACGCCTGAACACCGGGCGGAAGTGAGCTCGACACTGGGCCTGGCGATCGTGATTTCCTTCCTTGGGATCGTGACCACGCGGGGCAATGCGCAACCTGTGGGGGTGCGTTCGATGGGGTGATTGAGTTCACCTGGCGGTAGGGCAAAGGGCACCAGTGGATGGGTGCCCTTTGTTTTTTCAGCCTTTCATCATCTTGATGTATCTGATTGCCGCCGGCGCTTTCTCGAAGCGCCGGTGGATCAGGCTCAGCCACGAGCTGGCCTGGCAGTCGACAATACGCCGGTAGTGCACCTGCGGCAGGCTGATGCGCTGCACCACCGATTCCGGCACCACTGCGATGCCTTGGCCGAGTGACACCAGGGTGATCACCGCCACCAGGCTGCCCGGCTGAGGGCCGAGCCTCGGGACGAAACCACCTTGTGCGGCCACCTCCAGCGTGCCGGAGATCTGTTCGGGCAGGATGAAGGTTTCATTGGCCAGGCGTGAGGCCGGGATCTGCGGCACTTCATTTATCCGTGAGCTGGCGGGCAGGGCGAGGACGAAACCTTCCTGGTGCAAGGCGATAGCTTCGAGTTCCTCGGGCAGCTCCATCGGCGAGCGCACATAGGCAAGGTCAAGCAGGCCGTCGCGGACCATGCCGGGCAGTTCGGCCATCGGCAGTTCGCGGATGTTCAGGCGTACGCTGGGGCAGGTTTCGCTGTAGCGGCTGACTTGCTGCTGGAGCATGCCCGAGTACGCGGCCGAAGCCACATAGCCCAGTTCGATGCGCCCGCTTTCGCCTCGGGCGGCCCGTTGCGCGCCCAGTTGTGCAGCATCGAACTGGCGCACGGCATGTTCGGCTTCGATCAACAGCGCCTGGCCCGCTGCGGTGAGGTTGACCTCGCGCTGGTTGCGCTCGAACAGGCGCACGCCCAGTTCGCGCTCCATGTCCTGGATCTGCCGGCTGAGCGTGGGCGGGGCGATGCCCAGCTGTTCGGCGGCACGGGTGAAATGACCGTGGCGGGCGACGCAGAGGAAGTAGCGGAAATGGCGGATTTCCATGGGTGTTACCTGCAGGGTAATGACGCGAGCCGCCGTGGCTAACAAGCCTGGGGGCTGGTGGCGTTATGGTGAGGCCAACACTACAAGGCTGGTGGCTTGGCGGCAAAGGCTGCCTGGGAATTGCAGGGGATCGCTTTGCAGTCCATCGCAGGTACAGGTATTGCGCAATCCTCGAAGGCGGTGCGGTCCCTGTAGGAGCTGGCTTGCCTGCGATGGGCTGCAGGGCAGCCCCGGCGATTTGACCAACCAGCCCTGCATCCGGAGCCTCACCATGCCCTCTGCGCGTTTCACCCTGCTCACCGCCTCCCTGGTCTGCGCCCTGATCATTCTCGACACCAATATCGTCGCGGTCAGCCTGCCCAGCATCGCCCGCGACCTGTCCGGCTCGTTTGCCGATATCGAATGGGTGGTCAGCGCCTACCTGCTGGCCTTTGCCGCCTGCCTGCTGCCCGCTGGCAGCCTGGCCGACCGCTTTGGTCGCCGCCGCATGTTGCTGCTCGGCCTGGCCCTCTTCGGCATCGCCTCGCTGGCCTGTGGCGCGGCGCCCAACCTGCTGTTCCTCGACCTGGCCAGGGCAGCCAAGGGCGTTGGCGCGGCATTGCTGCTGACCTCGGCCCTGGCCGCGATCGGCAACCGCTTCCACCAACCCCAGGAACGCATGCGCGCCTGGGCCTTCTGGGGCGCCTGCATGGGCGCCACCATCACCTTTGCGCCGCTGCTGGGCGGGTTGATCGCCAGCACCCTTGGCTGGCGCTGGATCTTCTACATCAACCTGCCGTTGGTGGCAGTGCTCGCAGTGATGGTGCTGCGCAGTGTCGAAGAGTCCCGTGACAGCGCTGCGGCCCGGCTCGACCCATGGGGCAGCCTGACTTTCGCCGGCAGCCTGGGTTACCTGATCTGGGCAATGATCGATGCCAACCAGGTGGGCTGGGGCAGTGCGCAAACCCTGGGACGGCTGGTGATCAGCGCCTTCCTGTTCGGCCTGTTCGTCATGGTCGAGCGCAGCCAGGAACGGCCGATGATCGACCTGCGGCTAATGCGCAGCGGGCGCTTCGTTGGCGCCTTGCTGGGGATGTTTGCCTATGCTGCCTGCGCCCAGGTGATGATGACCCTGCTGCCGCTTTACTTGCAGAACGGCCTGCAGCTGTCGGCCCTGGCCGCAGGGGCGGGCATGCTGCCGTTTGCCGTGGCCATGCTGCTGACGCCACGCCTGGGCATGCGTCTGGCTGCACACTGGAGCCCGGCGCAGGTATTCGCACTCGGCCTGGTTTTGGTCGGGACGGGTAACCTGCTGTGTGCTGGGGCCACTCAGCAAGGCGGTTACGGTACATTCGCCCTGGCAAGCCTGGTGCTGGGTGCCGGTGCCGGGCTGCTGAATGGCGATACGCAGAAGAACATCATGGCTTGCGTGCCGCGTGAGCGTACCGGCATGGCTTCGGGGTTGAGTACAACCACGCGGTTCGGGGCGATCGTGCTGGCCATCGGTGGGTTGGGTGGTGTGCTGGCTGCACGTAGTGGGCAGTTGCTGTATGAGGCCATGGCTGCCGTGGCGCCTGGGCAATCGGGCCAGGTTTCCGCGATGGCTACCCGGGTTGCCGCGGGTGATTTGCAGGCGGCGTTGGCGTTGCTGGAGCCCAGGTTGCGGGAAACGGTGGCACCCTTGGCCCGCCAGGCGTTCATCGGGGGCTTCGAAGCCGTGTTGCAGGTCGCCGGTGTGGCGGCGCTGCTGTTCGCGATGCTGGTTGGCGTGTTGCTGAGCCGGCCGCTGCCGGCCGTGCCGGAAGTGTTGCTGGTTGAGAGGCAATCATGAAGCTGGCGGCGGGCATCACGACCTGGCAACTGGGGCGACCAGCGTTTGCTGTCACTCACGTGGTGGAAGCCGTGTTTGGGTTGAGAGACCGGTGAAGAGCAAACCGGCGCAGGGAGTATCTTTGGGAAACGCCCTATGCGGAAAAGCCTGATTCTGACTTTGTGGGCTCGCACAACCCAAAATCCAGGCACAAAAAAAGACGCCTGAGGGCGTCTTCTTCTTTGGAATTTGGTGGAGCCGGGGGGATTTGAACCCCCGTCCGCCAGTACTCCGCTGTCGGTACTACATGCTTAGCCGTGTCTACTGAGTTAATCCGCAGCCGCCCGACGGGCAGGGTGCTTTGGACGAGTTGGGTAAGTTTTAGTCGCTTTGCCCCCAACGTGCTACACGACGATCCTGTTCTGTATGACAATCATTTCGGGTTTACAGGCATCCCCTGATGATTGCTGGAGCCGAAGCTACCAGAAGGTCGGGCTCGGCTGCTTACGCAGCGAGAGCGTACTCCGCCTCGAAGTTTTCGTCATTGGCAACTATAGAAAGTTGCAACAGTGGATTTACGAGTTCTGTTACCAACTCGGCATGCACCTAGAGTTTCGCTACCGGCGTCGAATCCTGATCGGCCCCACACTAGCTCTAAGCTAACGCACCTTACGGTACGTGAGGCAGAGTATACGCCATTGCGCGGGCGACGTCGACAGCCAGTCCGGTCGCCCGCTTTTGGGCTCACGCGCCGCTACCGCCGCCGCTGGTGCCGCTGCCTTTCTCCGTTTTTTCCAACCGCTCCAGGACTTTGCTGGTGATGGCGATGCATTCCTTGGTGTCCCCCGATGCCTGGGCAGCCTTGGCTTTGTCGACGTGCTCGGTGATGGCCTTGTCCAGGCCTTCGGAGGTAGCGCCGGCGGTGGCCATGCTGTCGTCGATCTTTTGCAGGTTGGCGGTGCAGAGGTCTTCGGCGGCGAATACCGGCGAAGCCAGCAGGGTGGCGGCCGCGAACAGGGCCGAAAGCGCGGTACCTTTCATGGGAGTCTCCTTCTGGGCCTCTGGAAGGTGGGCCTGTAAGGATGGACTGTGGAGGATTGGCGGGGGTTCAATCGGATGCTGGCGGGGGATGGCACCGGCTTTGCCGGTGTTCGCGGCTGAAGCCGCTCCTACAGGTACGGCGTGGGCCCAAAGCCGGCGCGGTCCCTGTGGGAGCGGGCATGCCCGCGAAGCAGGCTGCGCGGTGTATGGCACCGGCTGCGCCGGTGTTCGCGGGCTTGCCCGCTCCCACAGGGATTGCGGCAGCTATCAGGTTTTGCGTTAAACGGTCATATGCTACGCGGCCGGGTGACGCGGTCTACAAGGTAGACCAGCCCGTGGTAATCGATGCCACTATGGCTGGACAGGCCGATCTCGCAGGTGCGGCTGGTGGAGATGCCTTCGCTGCAATATTGCACCGCATCCTTCAGGCTGCGCAGCGAGTGGGCGTTGAGCTCGGGGGTGGTGAAGCCTTTGTCACCGGCAAAGCCGCAGCAATGTATGCCCTCCGGGATCACCACCTGTTTGCTGCACCGCCGCGCCAGGTCGATCAGCGCCTGGCTTTCGCCCAGGTGCTGGGTGCTGCAGGTCACATGCACGGCCACTGGTTCGTCCTGGGGGGTGAACTCCAGGCGCTCGAGCAGGTGGGTGCGGATGAAGCGCACCGGGTCGTACAGGTCCAGCCGGGTGTCGTTCAGGTCCTGCACCAGGCGCAGAGTGCAGGGGCTGGTGTCGCAGTAGATCGGATCGAGGCCGCCGCGGCTGGCGTGCAGCAGGGCGGCAAGCAGTTCCTGGCGTTTGTGTTCGGCCTGCTCGGGGTAGCCCTTCGAGGCGAACGGTTGGCCGCAGCACAGGCTGTCGGCGTTGTCAGGGAACACCACCTGGTAGCCGGCTTTTTCCAGCAGGGCGCGGGTCTTGTCCAGCAGCGAACTCTGCTCGCGGTCGGCATAGGCCGGGCCCATCACCCGCGAGACGCAGGCAGCCAGGTACACCACGCGAGGGCGGGCGTCGTTGCTGGCCGGGCCAAAGTCCAGTGGGCGCAGTGGTTGTGGCATCGCCGGGGTCCACTTTGGCAGGCGGCCTTTGCTGGCTTTGTTCAGCGAGGCGCTCAGGCGGCCCAGGCGTGGGGCGCCGAGCAGCTTGCGTGCGGTATTGGCGGCGGTCAGGGTCAGGCGCGCGCCGCCCAGGGCGGTGTGGAAGTGATCGGCTAGCCAGTCGGCGGTTTTTTCGTGTTCGGCGGCCTGGCTGCGCAGTTTCTTCACCAGTTCGCCGGTGTTGATGCCGACCGGGCAGCGCTGGGCGCACAGGCCGGTGGCGGCGCAGGTGTCGATGCCCTGGTACTGGTAGGTCTGGCGCAATTCCCGGGTGTCGATGCCGGCGCGCTGTTTGGCCTGGATGTCACGCCACATGACGATGCGCTGACGTGGGCTGAGGGTCAGGCCTTTGGAAGGGCACACCGGTTCGCAGAAGCCGCACTCGATGCACTTGTCGACGATCTCGTCGGCAGCGGGCAGCGGCTTGAGGTTTTTCAGGTGGATGTCCGGGTCTTCACTGAGCACCACGTCAGGGTTGAGGATGCCGTTGGGGTCGAGCAGGCGCTTGAGCTTCCACATCAGTTGATAGGCGTCGTGGCCCCATTCCAGCTCCACAAACGGTGCCATGTTGCGCCCGGTGCCGTGCTCGGCCTTGAGCGAGCCGCCGAACTCCACCGCGACCAGTTGCGCCACGTCGTCCATGAAGGCCTGGTAGCGTGCGACTTCCTCTGCGCTGTTGAAACCCTGGGTGAAGACGAAGTGCAGGTTGCCTTCCAGGGCGTGGCCGAAAATGATCGCTTCATCGTAGCGATGCTTGTCGAACAGCTGGATCAGGCGGTTGACGCCTTCGGCCAGTTGCTCGATGGGGAAGGTGACGTCTTCGATGATGACGGTGGTGCCGGTCTGGCGTACGGCGCCGACGGCGGGGAAGGTGTCCTTGCGGATCTTCCACAGCTGGTTGTACACGGCCGGGTCTTCGCTGAAGTCCACCTGCTGTTCCAGTGGGAAGTCGGCGATCGAGGCCATCACCTGTTGCAGCTGTTCATGCAGCAGGCTCTGGCTGGCGGCGCGGGACTCGATCAGCAGGGCGCAGGCGTCGTCCGACAGGCCTTTTACCCACAATGGCATGCCGGGCATGTTCTGCACTGAGCGAAGGCTGCGGCGGTCGAGCAGTTCAACGGCCGAGACCGGCTGGCGCTTGAGCACGGTCACCGCGCGGCAGCAGCTTTCCACGCTGGGGAAAACCAGCAGTGCGCTGGCCTTGTGCGGGTGGTCGGGCACGGTGTCGTAGGTGACGGCACTGATGAAGCCCAGGGTACCTTCGGAGCCGACCAACAGGTGCTGCAGGATATCCAGTGGCTGGTCGTAGTCCACCAGTGCGTTCAGCGATAGGCCAGTGGTGTTCTTCAGCCGGTATTTGTGCCGGATGCGCTCGGCGAGTGCAGTGTTGGCGCGGGTCTCGCGGCCCAGGCGGGCCAGTGCTTCCAGCAGGCCGGCGTGGCTGGCCTCGAACGCAGCGACGCTGGCCGGGTCTTCGCTGTCCAGGCGCGTGCCGTCGGCCAGCACCAGGCGCAGGCCGGCCAGGGTGTGGTAGGTGTTCTGCGCGGTGCCGCAGCACATGCCGCTGGCGTTGTTGGCGACGATGCCGCCGATCTTGCAGGCGTTGATCGACGCCGGGTCGGGGCCGATCTTGCGCCCGAAGGGAGCCAGCCAGGCATTGGCCTGGGCGCCGATGACGCCGGGCTGCAAGCGGATCTGCTCGCCTTGGCCGCGGATTTCGCGGCCGTTCCAGTTATCGCCCAGCACCATCAGCACCGAGTCACTGATGGCCTGGCCGGACAGGCTGGTGCCGGCGGCGCGGAAGGTGACCGGCACCCGCTCGCGCTGGGCCAGTTTGATCAGGCCGACCACTTCGTCTTCGGACTCGACGCGCACCACCAGCTTGGGGATCAGCCGGTAGAAGCTGGCATCGGTGCCGAAAGCCAAAGTGGAGGTGGGGTCGTCGAAGCGGCGTTCGGCGGGGATCAGGCGCTCGGCATCACGCAGGAACGCGGCGGGCAGGCTCATGCAGTCTCCTCGCGGGGCCGTGGCGTCTGTGCGCCCCATGCCCCGGGTCAATCAGGCGGTCGTTCTTGCGGGCGGTCAGGCGCCCAGTTCGCGTACCAGCGAGTCGCGGGTGATCTCGCTGATCGACTTGGCGCCGGTCAGCACCATCGCTACGCGCATTTCCTTCTCGAACAGCTCCAGCAGGTTTTTCACCCCGGCCTGGCCGTGCACGGCAAGGGCGTAGAGGAAGGCGCGGCCGATCAGTACGGTATCGGCGCCCAGGGCGATCATACGCACCACGTCGAGGCCGCTGCGGATGCCGGAATCGGCGAGGATCTTCAGGTCACCTTTGACCGCATCGGCAATTGCCGGCAGGGCGCGGGCGCTGGACAGCACGCCGTCGAGCTGGCGGCCGCCGTGGTTGGACACGACGATGCCGTCGGCACCGAACCTGACCGCATCGCGGGCGTCATCGGCATCGAGAATGCCTTTGATGATCATCGGGCCGTCCCAGAACTCGCGGATCCACTCCAGGTCTTTCCAGGAGATCGACGGGTCGAAGTTGTTGGCCAGCCAGCCGATGTAGTCGGCAAGGCCGGTGGGGTTGCCACGGTAGGTGGAAATGTTGCCCAGGTCGTGTGGGCGCCCCATCACGCCGACATCCCATGCCCACTCGGGGTGGGTCATGGCTTGCAGCACGCGGCGCAGCGGGCCGTTCTTGCCGCTCATGCCAGAATGGGCGTCGCGGTAGCGGGCGCCGGGTGTCGGCATGTCGACAGTGAACACCAGGGTCTTGACCCCGGCGGCCTTGGCCCGCTCCAGGGCGTTGCGCATGAAGCCGCGGTCCTTGAGAACGTACAGCTGGAACCACATCGGCCGGTCGATGGCCGGGGCCACTTCTTCGATCGGGCACACCGACACCGTGGACATGGTGAACGGAATGCCGTGGGCCGCCGCCGCACGTGCCGCCTGCACTTCGCCACGGCGGGCGTACATGCCGGTGAGGCCGACCGGGGCCAAGGCCACCGGCATGCTCAGGGTTTCGTCGAACAGCTTGGTCTGCAGGCTGAGCTCGGACATGTTCTTCAGCACGCGCTGACGCAGGGCAATGCTGGCCAGGTCCGAGACGTTGTGGCGCAGGGTGTGCTCGGCGTAGGCGCCGCCGTCGGCATAGTGGAACAGGAAGGGAGGCAGCTTGCGTTGGGCCGCGGCGCGATAGTCGGTAGAGGCAGAAATGATCATGGATTCTCGCAGCGTTGCGTGTGGGGATTGCCGGGCGCGCGATGGCGCCCGGCCCCTTTCACTTTAGTGATGAACCAGCATGCCGGTCAGCCAGTAGGCCTGGATCAGAGTGATCAGGCCGACGATGGTGGCGAAGAACAGGCTGTGCTTGACGGTGAAGCGGAACAGGTCGGATTCCTTGCCAACCAGGCCGGTGGCGGCGCAAGCCACGGCGATCGACTGCGGCGAGATCATCTTGCCGGTCACGCCGCCGCTGGTGTTGGCCGCTACCAACAAAGTGTCGTTGACCCCGATCTGGTGCGCGGTGGTGGCCTGCAGCGAGCTGAACAGGGCGTTGGACGAGGTGTCGGAACCGGTCAGGAACACACCCAGCCAGCCGAGGAACGGCGAGAAGAACGGGAACGCGGCACCGGTACCGGCCAGCACCAGGGCCATGGTCGAGGACATGCCCGAGTAGTTGGTGACGAAGGCGAAGGCCAGCACCATGCCGATCGACAGGATTGGCCAGCGCAGCTCCCAGAAGGTTTCCTTGAAAGTGGTCAGACCAGTTTTGAAGTTGATCTTCAGCACGGCCATGGAGATCAGCGCCGAGAGGAAGATCGCGGTGCCGGTGGCAGAGATCGGGTCGAGCTTGAACACCGCTGGCATGGCGGTTGGCGCGGCGACGATCGGTGCGGACTTGATCACCAGTTGGTCGAGGTGCGGGATAGCGAAGTTGAACACGAAGTTGTACATCGCGCCGCCCGGGGCGAAGGCCGCCTTGAACGGTTTCAGGGTCCAGATGGTGACCAGCACGGTGAGGATCAGGAACGGCGACCAGGCCTTGAAGATCTCGCCAAAGCTGTAGGGGCTTGGTTGGCTGCCGCTTGGCTGGACCACGGCGGCACCGACGCTGCCCTTGGCTTCGGCGAACGAACGCTTGGGCTGCCAGACTTTCAGGAACAGGGTCAGGGCGATCAGGCTGGCCAGGGCCGAGGTGATGTCCGGAAGCTCCGGGCCGATGAAGTTCGAGGTGAAGTACTGGGTGACGGCGAAGCTCAGGCCGGCGACCAGGGCGGCAGGCCAGGTTTCCTTCACGCCACGCAGGCCGTCCATCATGAATACCAGCCAGAACGGTACGAACAGCGACAGCAGCGGCAGCTGGCGACCGGTCATGGCGCCAATGTGGAAGGCGTCGATACCGGTAACCTGGCCGGCCACGATGATCGGGATGCCCAGGGCGCCAAAGGCCACTGGCGCGGTGTTGGCGATCAGGCACAGGCCGGCGGCATACAGCGGGTTGAAGCCTAGGCCCACCAGCAGCGCGGCAGTGATTGCCACCGGTGCACCAAAGCCCGCCGCACCTTCCAGGAAGGCACCGAAGCAGAAACCGATCAGCAGCACTTGCAGGCGCTGGTCGTCGGTAATCGACAGCACCGAACTGCGGATCACTTCGAACTGGCCGCTCTTGACCGTGAGTTTGTACAGGAACACCGCGGCAACGATGATCCAGGCGATCGGCCAGAGGCCGTAGAGGAAGCCATAACCTGCAGCGGCGAATGCCATGTCGACAGGCATCTGGAAGGCGAAGATCGCCACCAGGATCGACAATGCGAGGGTGATGCTGCCGGCCACGTGGCCTTTGAGGCGGAACACGGCGAGGGCAAGGAAGAAGAAGACGATGGGGATGACCGCCGCCAGTGCGGACAGGCCAAGACTACCAAGCGGACTATAGATTTGTTGCCAGGTTTGCATATGGGGTGGCCCCTAATTGTTGTTGGTCAGGCACTGGCATTGGATAATTGGTAAGACCAATTTACAATGGCTGGGCGCTAGGTTAAAAGCGTCTTCGTGGGTGTGTCAATTTGTCCCGTGCAAAACTTTGGTCGTGTGCCGATGAGTGGGCATCTGATGGGCGGGGAAAATCGTCGCCTGGTGGGTGTTTGCAAGGCCCGGATCGGCGAGAATAGGCGCCCCCTGAAATCTGCCGGGGGTTTGTGGAGAGCATGTGATGGTTTTTGATCAGGTCCGCCAACGGCGCCTGTCCGACGACATCGTCGATCGGTTGGAAGGGATGATTCTGGAAGGTACGCTGACGTCTGGTCAGCGGCTGCCGGCCGAGCGCGTCCTTGCCGAGCAGTTCGGCGTGTCCCGCCCATCACTGCGTGAGGCGATCCAGAAGCTGGTGGCCAAGGGGCTGCTGGTCAGCCGCCAGGGTGGGGGCAATTTTGTCGCCGAGTCTCTGGGGTCCACTTTCAGCGACCCATTGCTGCAACTGCTTGAGCACAGTGCCGAGGCGCAGCGTGACCTGCTCGAATTCCGCCATACCCTGGAGGCGTCCTGCGCCTACTACGCGGCCCAGCGCGCCACCCAGCCGGACCGGGCGCGCCTCAAGGCGGCCTTCGATGCGCTGCAGGACTGCTATGCCAGGGCCGACGAAGTGACTCGGGCGGAGGAAGGCGCGGCCGATGCGCGCTTCCACCTGGCGATTGCCGAGGCTAGCCATAATGCCGTGTTGCTGCACACCATTCGGGGCTTGTTCGACCTGCTCAAGCGCAACGTGGTGACCAACATCGGCGGCATGTACCAGCAACGGACGGAGACCCGGGACATGCTGATAAGTCAGCACCGGGAGCTGTACCTGGCGATAGTCGAGGGCAGGGCGGAGGATGCGCGGGAAGTTTCCAGCCGGCACATTCTGTATGTGCAGGAGGTGCTGGAAGAGGCGCATGAAGAAGCGCAGCGAGTGGCGCGGGCGGAGCGGCGTAGCGGGCGTTGAGATTTGTACTGGCAGTGCTGGCCTCTTCGCGGGTAAACCCGCTCCCACAGAGACCGCACCGAATCTGAACTCAGTGTTAATCCTGTGGGAGCGGGCGAGCCCGCGAAGAGGCCGGAACAGGCTAAGAAGAGGTATTACTCTTCCTTGCCCTTGTTCCGCACAGCCCGCTGCAGCTCGCGGTTGGAATCGCGCTCGCGCATGGTGTCGCGCTTGTCGAATTCCTTCTTGCCCTTGCCCAGTGCGATTTCGCACTTGATCAGGTGCTTGCTCCAGTACAGCGCCAGGGCCACGCAGGTGTAGCCTTTTTGCGCCACGGCCGCTTCCAGGCGCTCGAGCTCGCGCTTGTTCAGCAGCAGCTTGCGAGTGCGGATGGGGTCGGCTATGACGTGGGTGCTGGCCGTGGTCAGCGGGGTGATGTGGCTGCCGAACAGCCAGGCCTCACCGTCCTTCAGCAGCACGTAGCTGTCAGTCAGGTGCGCCTTGCCGGCTCGCAGGCTTTTTACTTCCCAGCCGGACAGGACCAGCCCGGCCTCGAACTTGTGTTCGATGAAGTAATCGTGTCGCGCCTTCTTGTTCTGCGCGATGGTCCCGGTCGGATGTTTCTTTTGTTTAGCCATAGGGGCGGCATTATAGGCAGTCGCCGCGTCGTCGGCTATGGGATTTCGGTGTGCTTGAGCCACTGCAATGAATACCGGACAATACAGCCCCTGTCTTTGCGACAGAACCTGTTTTCGGCACGCTGCGAAGCGCCGCCACCCAGCCTTGGAAGTGATGCCTGGATGACTACCCATATTCAACGCTCCGCCCTGCTGCCGTATCCCGCCCAGGCGCTCTACGATCTGGTCAACGATGTGGCCAGCTACCCGCAGTTTCTGCCTTGGTGCTCGGCCTCGACGGTGATCGAAGCCAGCGACACGCACATGCGTGCCAAGCTCGAAGTGGCCAAGGGCGGCATGAGCCAGCACTTCGTCACGCGCAATGTACTGGTGCCGGGGCAGTCTATCGAGATGAACCTGGAGGAGGGGCCGTTCACCCAGTTGCATGGCCTTTGGGTGTTCAAGCCGCTGGGTGAAAAGGCCTGCAAGATCAGCCTGGACCTTTCGTTCGACTATGCTGGCCCGCTGGTGCGCGCGACTTTGGGGCCGCTGTTCAACCAGGCGGCAAATACGCTGGTGGATGCGTTTTGCCAGCGTGCCAAGCAACTGAATGCCTGACTGAAACAGCGGCAACAAAAAGCCCGGACCAGGTCCGGGCTTTTTTGTATCTGCTCGCCGCTTATTGAGGCGAGGTTTCCAGCGGCGCTGGAGTCGGGACCGGGGTGGTCTCGATGGTGTCGATTTCGCGCTGGATGGATTCTTCCACCGAGCCTGGCTTGGCCGGTTTTTCTTCAGGTTGCACGGTTGGCTGCTCTGGCTTGTTGGCCGGGCTGACCGTGGTGTCGCTGCTGCCACCGAGGATTTCCTGGTCGCGGCTGACGCCTGGCATGAAGTCGCCGGACAGGCTCACCAACTGGTCGCTTTCGTTGAAGAACACGCTCATGCGTTCCTGCTGGCGTTTGCCGCCGCCTGGCTGCAGGCTGTACAGGTAATCCCAACGGTTGGTGTTGAAGGTGTCCTGGATTAGCGGGTTACCCATGATAAACCTTACTTGCCGGCGGGTCATTCCGGGGCGCAATTGGTCTATCATGTCTTGCGTAACGACATTGCCCTGCTGGATGTCGATTTTGTAAACCCCGGGAAACGAGCAACCGGCGAGTGCGAGCAGTCCCACTAGGGTGAGGCTGGTTAGCAAGAGCTTGGTGTTTTGCATCGGTGGGCGACTTCCACTATCTTGGCTGGACAACGTAAACCCCGATCATACCCGTATTAAGAGAAGCTGCGAAGCAGCATCGGCGAGAAAGCTGACCATGGTTGAAAATAGCGAATTGCGCAAAGCCGGTCTCAAGGTGACCCTGCCTCGAGTCAAGATCCTTCAGATGCTCGACTCCACCGAGCAGCGTCACATGAGCGCCGAGGATGTCTACAAGGCGCTGATGGAGGCTGGCGAGGACGTGGGCCTGGCCACCGTCTACCGCGTACTGACCCAGTTCGAAGCGGCGGGTCT
Organism: Pseudomonas sp. C5pp; assembly: GCF_000814065.1. NCBI lineage: Bacteria > Pseudomonadati > Pseudomonadota > Gammaproteobacteria > Pseudomonadales > Pseudomonadaceae > Pseudomonas > Pseudomonas sp. C5pp. The sequence continues at coordinate 157,689 of NZ_JWLN01000011.1, forward strand.
GGTGGTTCGCCACAACTTCGACGGCGGTCATGCGGTGTTCGAACTGGCCGATGGCGGTCATCACGACCATATGGTTAACGTGGAGACCAGTGAAGTCATCGAGTTCATGGATGCCGAGATCGAGAAACGCCAGCGCGAAATCGTGGCCGAGCATGGCTACGAGCTGGTGGATCACAATCTGGTCCTGTACGTACGTAAAAAGAAGTAACGATTTCTTATCGTTATGAATGGCAAAGGCGACCTTCGGGTCGCCTTTGTGCTTTCTGAGGCAGAGAGCGGTGTCGTTTGTGCCGGCCTCTTCGCGGGTAAACCCGCTCCCACAGGTACTGCGCAGGCTCAGGTCCGGTGAATATCCTGTGGGAGCGGGTTTACCCGCGAATGGGCCTGAAAAAGAAGGGTTCAGGCCTTGCTGCTTACCACCATCTTGCGCGCATGCGCCAGGGATTCCTTGGTCAGGTCTATGCCGCCCAGCATCCTCGCCACTTCCTCGACCCGCTCGCGCTTGCCCAGATTGGCCACGGCGGTGTGGGTAGTGTCGCTATTGCGCACCTTGTGTACGAACAGGTGGTGATGACCTTGTGCTGCTACTTGCGGCAGGTGGGTTACGGTCAGCACCTGGCCTCGCTCGCCCAGGCGGCGCAGCAATTGGCCGACGATTTCGGCAGTAGGCCCGCCGATACCGACGTCGACTTCGTCGAACACCAGGGTGGGAATGCGCGAGGTCTGCGCGGTAATCACCTGGATCGCCAGGCTGATGCGGGACAGTTCACCGCCTGAGGCCACCTTGGCCAGGCCCTTGAGCGGTTGGCCAGGGTTGGCGCTGACCAGTAGCTCGATCTGCTCCAGGCCATGGGGCGAAAGGTCTGCTCCTTCATTGGGTGTAAGTGCGATACAGAAGCGCCCGCCAGGCATGCCCAGGCGCTGGATCTCCTGCTCGACGGCCACCGCCAACTGCTGGGCAGCCTGCTGGCGCAGCGCGCTGAGCTCGAGCGCCTTCTCTTTATAATGCTGGGCGAAAGCGGCCAGTTCTTCACCCAATCGCTCGATCGACTCGTCACTGGCGTTCAGGCCCTCCAGCTCTTCCATCAGTTGCTGCTGCAGGTGGGGCAGTTCGGTTGGGTGCACTCGGTGTTTGCGTGCCAGCGTATAGATAGTGTCGAGGCGTTCTTCCAGTGCCTGCAGGCGCATGGGGTCGGCGTCGAAGTTGTCGAGGAAACGGTTGAGCTCGCCCACGGCTTCCTCGACCTGAATCTGCGCGCTGGCGATCAGGTTGGCCGCTTCGCCCAGTGCCTTTGGCGAGTTGGGGGCGGCACCCAGGCGGTTGAGGCTGGAGGTGAGGGCGCTGAGCACGTTGCCCGAATCGCTTTCGCTGCACTGGTCGATGACCTGGCGGCAGATGCCGAACAAGGCTTCGGCGCTGGTCAGGTTCTTGTGTTCCTGCTCCAACTGCTCCAGTTCGTATTCACCCAGGCCGAGGTTGTCCAGTTCCTCCAACTGGTAGCTCAGCAGCTGATGGCGGGCGCGCTGCTCATCGCCGGAGTTGGACAGGCGCTCCAGCTCCAGGCGGGTCTGGTTCCAGCGCTTGGCCGCCAGCTGTACCTGACGGGCCAGGTCGACGGCGCCGGCGTACTCGTCGAGCAGGCGGCGATGGGTGTCGGTCTTGAGTAGTGACTGGTGCTCGTGCTGGCTGTGGATATCGATCAGCAGCTCGCCCAGTGCCTTGAGGTCGCCGAGCGGGCAGGGGGTGCCATTGATGTAGCCGCGGCTGCGGCCTTCGGCGGTGATCACCCGGCGCAGGATGCACAAGCCGTCGTTGTCCAGGTCACGCTCGGCCAGCCAGGCATGCGCCTCGGGGATGTCCACCAGGTCGAAGGTGGCGAGGATGTCTGCCTTGTCCGTGCCGGGGCGCACCACGCCACTGTCGGCCCGGTCGCCCAGGGCCAGACCGAGGGCATCGAGCATGATCGATTTGCCTGCACCGGTCTCACCGGTGATGACGGACATGCCTCGGGCGATCTCGAGGTCGAGGTGCTCGACGATGGCGTAGTTGTGAATGGACAGGTGCACCAGCATGGGGCGGCTCCCGAAAGTCAGGTCTGGTTATTTATACAGTACTTTTTTCAGGCCTGCCAATGCCCCTTGGCAGATTCTGTTGCAGCCGGGAAAACGACCTTGCCCCTTGAAGCTGGTTTTTCCGGCCCCATATAGCCGACATCAATGGCGAGCCTGGCTCGCAGTCCACAAAATTGCGCAGGAGAGACCCCATGGCTGACGAACAGCTGAACGAGAAAGACCTTAACGTCGAAGAGACCGGTGCAGGTAATGCTGCCGATGCCCGCGTCCTGGAACTCGAGGAGCAGCTGGCCGCCGCCAAGGACCAGGCGCTGCGCGCCGTTGCCGACGTGCAGAACGCTCGTCGTCGTGCCGAGCAGGATGTCGAGAAAGCCCACAAGTTTGCCCTCGAGAAGTTCTCGGGCGACCTGCTGCCGGTGATCGACAGCCTGGAACTGGCCCTGGCGCACTCCAGTGCCGACGATGAGCACGTCAAGCAGATCCGCGAGGGTGTCGAGCTGACCCTGAAGATGTTCCAGGACACTCTCAAGCGCTACAACCTCGAAGCAGTCGACCCGCACGGCCAGCCGTTCAACCCAGAGCACCACCAGGCCATGGCCATGCAGGAAAACGCCGAAGTTGAGCCGAACAGCGTGCTGAACGTGTTCCAGAAGGGCTATCTGCTCAACGGTCGTCTGCTGCGCCCCGCCATGGTGGTGGTCAGCAAGGCGCCAAGCGCGGCGCAACCCTCGATCAATGAAAAGGCTTGAAATCCATCCGGGCATCCCCATCTAGGTGTCAAGCCTTCAAGTATTACCGCAGTTGGCCAAAGTAGTCGCTGCTACCAAATTCAAGTTTCGGGAGAGTTAACATGGGTAAAATCATCGGTATCGACCTGGGGACCACCAACTCGTGCGTCTCTGTTCTGGAAAACGGTAACGTCAAGGTCATCGAAAACGCCGAAGGTGCGCGTACCACCCCTTCGATCGTGGCCTACGCCAATGACGGCGAAATCCTGGTTGGTCAGTCGGCCAAGCGTCAGGCGGTCACCAACCCGCACAACACTCTGTTCGCAGTGAAGCGCCTGATCGGCCGCCGCTTCGAAGAAGATGTTGTACAGAAAGACATCAAGCTGGTGCCTTACAAGATCGTCAAGGCCAGCAATGGCGACGCCTGGGTACAGGCCAGTGGCAAGGACATGGCTCCGCCGCAGATCAGCGCCGAAGTCCTGAAGAAAATGAAGAAAACCGCCGAAGACTACCTCGGCGAGCCAGTTACCGAAGCGGTCATCACCGTTCCGGCCTACTTCAATGACAGCCAGCGTCAGGCCACCAAGGATGCCGGTCGCATCGCTGGCCTGGATGTAAAACGCATCATCAACGAGCCAACTGCCGCTGCACTGGCTTACGGCATGGACAAAGCCAAGGGCGACCACACCGTCATCGTTTATGACCTGGGTGGTGGTACCTTCGACGTTTCGGTCATCGAGATTGCCGAAGTCGACGGTGAGCACCAGTTCGAAGTACTGGCTACCAACGGCGACACCTTCCTGGGTGGCGAAGACTTCGACATGCGCCTGATCGACTACCTCGTCGACGAGTTCAAGAAAGAGTCCGGCATGGACCTGAAGAACGATCCGCTGGCACTGCAGCGCCTGAAAGAAGCCGCTGAAAAGGCCAAGATCGAACTGTCCTCCGCTCAGTCGACCGACGTAAACCTGCCGTACATCACTGCAGACGCTACCGGTCCGAAGCACCTGAACGTGAAGATTTCCCGCGCCAAGCTGGAATCGCTGGTCGAAGACCTGGTTGCCCGTACCATCGAGCCTTGCCGTATCGCCCTGAAGGACGCCGGTATCGATGCAAGCAAGATCGACGACGTGATCCTGGTCGGTGGCCAGACCCGTATGCCGCTGGTGCAGAAAGCCGTTGCCGACTTCTTCGGTAAAGAAGCGCGCAAGGACGTCAACCCGGACGAAGCCGTGGCCATGGGTGCAGCCATCCAGGGCGCGGTGCTGGCTGGTGACGTCAAGGACGTACTGCTGCTGGACGTCAGCCCGCTGACCCTTGGTATCGAAACCATGGGTGGCGTGATGACTTCGCTGATCGAGAAGAACACCACCATCCCGACCAAGAAGTCGCAGGTGTTCTCGACTGCCGACGACAACCAGGGTGCCGTGACCATTCACGTGCTGCAGGGTGAGCGCAAGCAGGCTGCACAGAACAAGTCGCTGGGCAAGTTCGACCTGGCTGACATTCCGCCGGCTCCACGTGGCGTTCCACAGATCGAAGTAACCTTCGACATCGACGCCAACGGCATTCTGCACGTCAGTGCCAAGGACAAGGCTACCGGCAAGTCGCAGTCGATCGTGATCAAGGCCAACTCCGGCCTGTCGGACGAAGAGATCGAGCGCATGGTGCGTGACGCCGAGGCCAACGCCGAGGAAGACCGCAAGTTCGAAGAGCTGGCCGCTGCCCGTAACCAGGGTGATGCGCTGGTTCACTCGACCCGCAAGATGGTCGCTGACGCTGGTGACAAGGTTACCGCTGAAGAGAAAGCCGCCATCGAGGCTGCGGTTGTTGCCCTGGAAGCCGCTGTCAAAGGCGACGACAAGGCTGCCATCGACGCCAAGGTCGAGGAGCTGTCCAAGGTTTCGGCGCCGGTTGCCCAGAAGATGTACGCCGAGCAGTCGGCCGAACAGCCTCAGGGCGGCGCGCAGCAGGCCGAGCCGGAAGCCAAGCACGATGACGTGGTTGACGCTGAGTTCGAAGAAGTGAAAGACAACAACAAGCAGTAATCCCTGCATGTTGTCGGCCAGTTCACCGCCGTTTGGTGGTGAGCTGGTAGGATGTCGCCGCGCGGGGGCTTGCTCCCGCGTTGGCGTATCTGGAATTCGAGAATTTTTACAGCATCTGTCGGTGGCCCTGGTGGGCAAAGGGCGGGTGCTGATGGCGTGGCGCAGATGCCAGACGCCCAACAAGGTGCAAATGACCTATGTCCAAGCGTGATTATTATGAGGTATTGGGTGTCGAGCGCGGCGCCAGCGAATCAGACCTCAAGAAGGCTTACCGTCGCCTGGCGATGAAGTACCATCCGGACCGCAACCCGGGCGACAAAGAGTCGGAAGACAAGTTCAAGGAGGCCAACGAGGCCTACGAAGTGCTGTCTGACGCCAGCAAGCGTGCTGCGTTCGACCAGTACGGTCATGCGGGTGTGGACCCGAGCATGGGTGGTGGTGGCGCCGGTTTCGGTGGTGCCAACTTCTCCGACATCTTCGGTGATGTGTTCAGCGACTTCTTCGGGGGCGGCCGTGGCGGCTCGCGTGGTGGTGCTCAGCGCGGCAGTGACCTGCGCTACACCCTGGAACTGAACCTGGAAGAAGCGGTACGTGGCACCACGGTCAGCATCCGTGTGCCCACGCTGGTCAACTGCCAGCCGTGCGACGGCTCTGGTGCCAAGAAGGGCTCGACCCCATCTACCTGCCCGACTTGTGGCGGTATCGGCCAGGTGCGCATGCAGCAAGGCTTCTTCTCGGTACAGCAGACCTGCCCGCGCTGCCATGGCCAGGGCAAGATCATTACCGACCCATGCACCTCGTGCCACGGCGAAGGCCGTGTCGAGGAATACAAGACGCTGTCGGTCAAGGTGCCGGCAGGTGTCGATACCGGCGACCGCATCCGTCTGTCGGGCGAGGGCGAGGCCGGTACCCATGGTGGCCCGACCGGCGACCTGTATGTGGTGATCAACGTGCGTGAGCACGAGATCTTCCAGCGAGATGGCAAGCACCTGTACTGCGAAGTACCGATCAGCTACACCGATGCCGCCTTGGGTGGCGAGCTGGAAGTGCCGACCCTCGATGGGCGGGTGAAGCTGAAGATCCCGGAAGGTACCCAGACCGGCAAGCAGTTCCGCCTGCGCGGCAAGGGTGTTGCCCCGGTGCGCGGTGGTGGTGCGGGTGACCTGCTGTGCCGCGTGGCGGTGGAAACCCCCGTCAACCTCAGCCGCCGCCAGCGCGAGTTGCTCGAAGAACTGCGTGATTCGCTGGAAGGCGATAGCTCTCACTCGCCCAAGGCCAGTGGCTGGTTCGATGGCGTGAAGCGCTTCTTCGGCGATCTCTGACAAGGAAATGGCTATGCGACGTATTGCAGTGATGGGTGCGGCAGGGCGGATGGGCAAGACCCTCGTCGAGGCCGTGCAGCAACAGGCTCCCCAGGCGGGCCTGACGGCGGCGATAGACCGCCCGGACAGCTCGCTGGTTGGGGCTGATGCCGGTGAGTTGGCGGCCCTGGGCCGTATTGGTGTGCCGATTTCCGACGACCTGTCCAAGGTGGTCGACGAGTTCGACGTGCTGATCGATTTCACTCACCCTTCGGTGACCCTGAAGAACCTGGCGTTCTGCCGCAAGGCGGGCAAGGCCATGGTCATTGGCACTACTGGCTTCACGCCGGAAGAGAAACAGCTGCTGGCCGAGGCCGGCAAGGAAATCCCGATCGTTTTTGCCGCCAACTTCAGCGTCGGCGTCAACCTGTGCCTTAAGCTGCTGGATACCGCAGCGCGCGTGCTGGGTGACGATGTGGATATCGAAATCCTCGAAGCGCACCACCGGCACAAGGTCGATGCGCCATCGGGCACCGCGCTGCGCATGGGTGAAGTGGTTGCCCAGGCGCTGGGTCGCAACCTGCAGGAAGTGGCCGTGTATGGCCGTGAAGGGCAGACCGGTGCACGTGAGCGTCAGACCATCGGCTTCGCCACCGTGCGTGCCGGTGATGTGGTGGGTGACCATACCGTGCTGTTCGCCGCTGAAGGCGAGCGCGTCGAGATTACCCACAAGGCTTCCAGCCGCATGACCTTTGCCAAGGGCGCCGTGCGTGCGGCGCTGTGGCTGGACGGGCGCGAGCCTGGCCTGTACGACATGCAGGATGTGCTCGAGCTGCGTTAAGCAGTTTGAACTGTGTTGGCTTCTTCGCGGGTAAACCCGCTCCTACAGGGATAGCGCCATGCCTGAGGGCAACGCTGTACCTGTAGGAGCGGGTTTACCCGCGAAGAAGCCGGCACAGATGTCAGCCTGTCGCATTGATGTGTTTTAGAGACACATCCGCGGTAGACCGAAAACGCACTTTTCTGTAAGCTACAGCTTTAGTGTGTCCACTAAAAGCGCGCAGCGAATTGAATTCAGCACATGAAAGCGGGGTGACGTGTCCATACGTCACTCCGCTTTTTTGCAACCTGCGATCGCCCTTTCATGCTTGATTTACGGGAGGTCTTCTTGACAAAGCCAGCCATACTCGCCCTTGCCGACGGCAGTATTTTCCGCGGTGAAGCTATCGGTGCCGACGGTCAGACCGTTGGTGAGGTGGTATTCAACACCGCTATGACCGGCTACCAGGAAATCCTTACAGACCCTTCCTATGCGCAGCAAATCGTTACCCTGACCTACCCGCACATCGGCAATACCGGTACTACCCCGGAAGACGCCGAGTCGAACCGCGTCTGGTCCGCTGGCCTGGTCATTCGTGACCTGCCGCTGCTGGCCAGCAACTGGCGTAACACCCAGTCGCTGCCTGAGTACCTCAAGGCCAACAACGTCGTCGCCATCGCCGGCATCGACACCCGTCGCCTGACCCGAATCCTGCGTGAAAAGGGCGCTCAGAACGGTTGCATCCTCGCCGGTGACAACATCAGCGAAGAGGCCGCCATCGCCGCTGCCCGCGCCTTCCCGGGCCTGAAGGGCATGGACCTGGCCAAGGTCGTTTCCACCAAGGAACGCTACGAGTGGCGCTCCAGCGTGTGGGAACTGAAGACCGACAGCCATCCGACCATCGAAGCCGCTGATCTGCCTTACCACGTGGTCGCCTTCGACTACGGCGTCAAGCTGAACATCCTGCGCATGCTGGTTGCCCGTGGCTGCCGCGTGACCGTGGTGCCGGCCCAGACTCCGGCCAGCGAAGTGCTGGCACTCAACCCGGACGGCGTGTTCCTGTCCAACGGCCCTGGTGACCCCGAGCCTTGCGACTACGCCATCCAGGCGATCAAGGAAATCCTCGAGACCGAGATCCCGGTATTCGGCATCTGCCTGGGCCACCAGCTGCTGGCCCTGGCTTCGGGCGCCAAGACCGTGAAAATGGGCCATGGCCACCACGGTGCCAACCACCCGGTCCAGGATCTGGACACCGGTGTGGTCATGATCACCAGCCAGAACCACGGCTTTGCCGTGGACGAGGCCACCCTGCCGGGTAACGTCCGCGCCATCCACAAGTCGCTGTTCGACGGCACCCTGCAGGGTATCGAGCGCACCGACAAGAGCGCGTTCAGCTTCCAGGGCCACCCTGAAGCGAGCCCAGGCCCGACCGACGTCGCGCCACTGTTCGATCGTTTCATCGATGCCATGGCCAAGCGCCGCTGAGCATCCTGCTTCAAGGCCCCGGGCCGGCTTGCGCCGCGCCCGGAAGCGCCTGACCCAGATTGTTCAAAGCGGCTTGCCGACTGACCCCGGATTTGAGTGACAACCATGCCAAAACGTACAGACATCAAAAGCATCCTGATTCTCGGCGCTGGCCCGATCGTGATCGGCCAGGCCTGCGAATTCGACTACTCCGGCGCCCAGGCCTGTAAAGCCCTGCGCGAGGAAGGTTTCCGCGTCATCCTGGTGAACTCCAACCCGGCCACCATCATGACCGACCCGGCCATGGCCGACGCCACCTACATCGAGCCGATCAAGTGGCAGTCGGTGGCCAAGATCATCGAGAAAGAGCGCCCGGACGCACTGCTGCCGACCATGGGTGGCCAGACTGCACTGAACTGCGCCCTGGACCTGGAGCGCCACGGCGTTCTGGAAAAGTTCGGCGTGGAAATGATCGGTGCCAATGCCGACACCATCGACAAGGCCGAAGACCGCTCGCGCTTCGACAAGGCCATGAAGGACATCGGCCTGGAGTGCCCGCGCTCCGGTATCGCCCACAGCATGGAAGAAGCCAACGCCGTCCTCGAGCGCCTGGGCTTCCCGTGCATCATCCGTCCGTCGTTCACCATGGGCGGCACCGGTGGTGGTATCGCCTACAACCGGGAAGAATTCGAAGAAATCTGCGCCCGTGGCCTGGACCTGTCGCCGACCAAGGAACTGCTGATCGACGAATCGCTGATCGGCTGGAAGGAATACGAGATGGAGGTTGTCCGCGACAAGAAGGACAACTGCATCATCGTCTGCTCGATCGAGAACTTCGATCCGATGGGCGTGCACACCGGTGACTCGATCACTGTCGCCCCGGCACAGACCCTGACCGACAAGGAATACCAGATCATGCGCAACGCCTCGCTGGCGGTGCTGCGTGAAATCGGTGTTGAAACCGGCGGTTCCAACGTTCAGTTCGGTATCTGCCCGAACACAGGCCGCATGGTCGTGATCGAGATGAACCCGCGCGTTTCGCGTTCCTCGGCGCTGGCCTCCAAGGCCACCGGCTTCCCGATCGCCAAGATCGCTGCCAAGCTGGCTGTCGGTTACACCCTCGACGAACTGCAGAACGACATCACCGGCGGCCGCACCCCGGCCTCCTTCGAGCCGTCGATCGACTACGTCGTCACCAAGCTGCCGCGCTTCGCCTTCGAGAAATTCCCGAAAGCCGACGCCCGCCTGACCACCCAGATGAAGTCCGTGGGTGAAGTCATGGCCATCGGCCGTACCTTCCAGGAGTCTCTGCAGAAAGCTCTGCGCGGCCTGGAAGTCGGCGCCTGCGGCCTCGACCCGAAAGTCGACCTGGCCAACCCTGAAGCCAGCAGCATCCTCAAGCGCGAGCTGACCGTACCGGGCGCCGAGCGTATCTGGTACGTGGCTGACGCCATGCGTGCCGGCATGACCTGCGAGCAGATCTTCGACCTGACCGGCATCGACATGTGGTTCCTGGTGCAGATGGAAGACCTGATCAAGGAAGAAGAGAAGGTCAAGACCCTGGCCCTGTCGTCGATCGACAAGGACTACATGCTGCGCCTCAAGCGCAAGGGCTTCTCTGACCAGCGTCTGGCCAAGCTGTTGGGTATCACCGACAAGAACCTGCGCCGTCACCGCCACAAGCTGGAAGTGTTCCCGGTGTACAAGCGCGTCGACACCTGCGCTGCCGAATTCGCTACCGACACCGCCTACCTGTACTCCACCTATGAGGAAGAGTGCGAGGCCAACCCGTCGACCCGCGACAAGATCATGATCCTGGGTGGCGGCCCTAACCGTATCGGCCAGGGTATCGAGTTCGACTACTGCTGCGTACACGCCGCACTGGCGCTGCGTGAAGACGGTTACGAGACCATCATGGTCAACTGCAACCCGGAAACCGTCTCCACCGACTACGACACTTCCGACCGCCTGTACTTCGAGCCGCTGACACTGGAAGACGTGCTGGAAGTGTGCCGTGTCGAGAAGCCGAAAGGCGTGATCGTCCACTACGGTGGCCAGACCCCGCTGAAACTGGCCCGCGCCCTGGAAGAAGCTGGCGTACCGATCATCGGTACCAGCCCGGATGCCATCGACCGCGCTGAAGACCGCGAGCGCTTCCAGCAGATGGTTCAGCGCCTGAACCTGCTGCAGCCGCCAAACGCCACCGTGCGCAGCGAAGAAGAAGCCATCAGCGCTGCTGGCGGCATCGGCTATCCGCTGGTAGTGCGCCCGTCCTACGTACTGGGCGGCCGTGCCATGGAAATCGTCTACGAGCTGGACGAGCTCAAGCGCTACCTGCGCGAAGCCGTGCAGGTGTCCAACGACAGCCCGGTACTGCTCGACCACTTCCTCAACTGCGCCATCGAGATGGACGTGGATGCGGTGTGCGACGGCACCGATGTGGTAATCGGCGCCATCATGCAGCACATCGAGCAGGCCGGCGTTCACTCCGGCGACTCGGCATGCTCCCTGCCACCGTATTCGCTGAGCAAGGAAGTGCAGGACGAAGTCCGCGTACAGGTCAAGAAAATGGCCCTGGAGCTGGGCGTGGTCGGCCTGATGAACGTGCAGCTGGCCCTGCAGGGCGACAAGATCTACGTGATCGAAGTCAACCCGCGCGCTTCGCGTACCGTGCCGTTCGTCTCCAAGTGCATCGGCACCTCCCTGGCGATGATCGCGGCCCGCGTCATGGCCGGCAAAACCCTGAAAGAGCTGGGCTTCACCCAGGAAATCATCCCGAATTTCTACAGCGTCAAGGAAGCCGTCTTCCCGTTCGCCAAGTTCCCGGGGGTTGACCCGATCCTCGGCCCTGAGATGAAATCGACCGGTGAAGTCATGGGTGTCGGTGACAGCTTCGGTGAAGCCTTCGCCAAGGCCCAGATGGGTGCCAGCGAAGTACTGCCGACCGGCGGTACCGCATTCATCAGCGTGCGTGACGACGACAAGCCGCAAGTGGCTGGCGTTGCCCGCGACCTGATCGCCCTGGGCTTCGAAGTGGTTGCAACTGCCGGCACTGCCAAGGTTATCGAAGCGGCTGGCCTGAAAGTGCGCCGTGTGAACAAGGTGACCGAAGGTCGCCCGCACGTGGTCGACATGATCAAGAACGACGAAGTGTCGCTGATCATCAACACCACCGAAGGCCGCCAGTCGATCGCCGATTCCTACTCGATTCGTCGCAATGCGCTGCAGCACAAAATTTACTGCACCACCACCATTGCGGCCGGTGAAGCCATCTGCGAGGCGCTGAAATTTGGTCCGGAAAAGACCGTTCGCCGCCTGCAGGATCTGCATGCAGGACTGAAAGCATGAGCATTACCAAGTACCCGATGACCGTCCAGGGCGCTCGCGCCCTGGAAGAGGAGCTGCTCTTCCTGAGCAAGACCGAGCGCCCGCGCCTGAGCCAGGCCATTGGTGAAGCGCGCGAACTGGGTGACCTGAAGGAAAATGCCGAATACCACGCTGCTCGTGAAGAGCAGGGCATGGTCGAGGCGCGTATCCGCGATATCGAAGGTCGTCTGCAGAACTCGGTGGTGATCGATGTGACTACCATTGCCCACACCGGCAAGGTCATCTTCGGCACCACCGTGGACCTGGAAAACACCGAAACCGGTGACCAGGTGACCTACCAGATCGTTGGCGAGGATGAGGCCGACGTGAAGAAGGGCAAACTGTCGAACAGTGCGCCGATCGCCCGCGCCATCATTGGCAAGGAAGAAGGGGATACCGTTGTCGTCAAGACGCCGAACGGTACGGTCGAGTACGAGATTGTCGAAGTCAAGCACATCTGACCGGCGCCTGCGGGCGCCATCCCTCGAGGGGATCCTCTGGCAACTGGCCCAGGTTTTCTGGGTCGGCGGCTTGTGGGTGTTTCACGTGGGGTTGGTGCCCGCGCTCAAGGTCAGTGGCCTGGCGCCGCTGCTGGTGCAGGATGTCGCCGGGCAGATCGACCGCTGGTTGATCGGCGTGGCGCTGCTTGGCTTGTTGACCCAGCTGGCGGTGCTGGCAAGGGTGGACGGCCTGTCGGCCTGGTGGCGGCAGTTCCGCGGCCAGATGCTGCTGCTCGGCTTCGGTGCCTGCGTGGGGTATTACACCTTGCGCTACGGTATTTCCGTTGGCGAGCGTTGGCAGCTGCTCTGTTTCCTGGTGCTGGGCTTTTCCGGCATCGTGCTGGTGGCCCAGCCGGTTCCGGTCAAGGTGCGCCGCTAGACCGTTTGAGATCGCTGGGACCGCTTTGCGGCCCTTTCGCGACACAAGGCCGCTCCCACAGGGATTGCGTTGTGCCGCAGGTCGGTGCAATCCCTGTGGGAGCGGCCTTGTGTCGCGATGGGCTGCGCAGCACCCCCCGTGCCGTTACTTGTAACGGTGGATATTGGACAGCTGCTTGTTCGGCTGTGGGTTCTTGCGGTAGATCAGCGCTTTCTTGCCGATGGTCTGCACCAGTTCGGCACGGCCGGCCTTGCACAGTTCGGCAATGGTCTCGGCGCGCTCTTCGCGGTCTTCCGAGCGAATTTCGACCTTGATCAGCTCATGGTCGACCAAGGCGCGCTCCAGTTCGGCGATGACGCCTTCATTCAAACCGTTGCCAGCGACGATCAGGACCGGCTTCAGGTCATGACCAATGGACTTGTATTGCTTCTTCTGCTCGTTATTGAGCGGCATAATCTGACCCTTTCCGTCTGATTCTGTAAAATTGACCGGCATTTTACCCGAGGGCCACCGGCTCCGCCCAGTCAATCACGACGCATATCATCGAGGTGCCCCGTGGTACAACGTTCCAAAAGCAGCGCAAACTGGCTGCGAGAGCATTTCAACGATCCTTTTGTGAAACAGGCACAAAAGGACGGCTACCGCTCGCGTGCGAGCTACAAACTGCTGGAGATCCAGGAAAAGGACCGGCTGATCCGCCCAGGTATGAGCGTGATCGATCTCGGCGCTGCTCCTGGTGGCTGGTCGCAGGTGACCAGTCGTCTGATTGGTGGCCAGGGCCGCCTGATCGCGTCCGACATCCTGGAGATGGACTCGATCCCCGATGTGACCTTCATCCAGGGCGATTTCACCCAGGATGAAGTGCTGCAGCGCATTCTCGAGGCCGTCGGCGATTCGCACGTAGACCTTGTGATTTCAGACATGGCCCCCAATATGAGTGGTACGCCTGCGGTGGACATGCCGCGTGCCATGTTCCTCTGCGAGCTGGCCCTCGATCTGGCAACCCGCGTGCTAAAGCCCGGCGGCGATTTCCTGATCAAGATTTTCCAGGGCGAAGGTTTTGACGTGTACCTCAAGGACGTGCGCAGCAAGTTCGACAAGGTACAGATGCGCAAGCCGTCGTCGTCGCGTGACCGTTCCCGCGAGCAGTACCTGCTGGCCAGGGGTTTCAAAGGGGCATGAAAGGCGTGAAGCGTGGTGGCCGATAGTTATTTCCAATCGGCCGCCGCGTCAGGATCGTCCGAACTTCGTGTAGTCTAGCTTTCACAAAGGGTTACAGACGGTGCCTGCGGCTGCGTAGGTAATGTAGTAAGTTAGGGCGATGAATATCATGCGAGGAACGGCTGCGTCGTGCGCCGACCTCAGAGGGTAGCGAATTGAACGACATGGCAAAGAATCTGATCCTGTGGTTGATCATCGCAGCTGTCCTGGTGACAGTGATGAACAACTTCTCCAGCCCTAACGAGCCGCAGACCCTCAACTATTCCGACTTCATCCAGCAGGTCAAGGATGGCAAGGTCGAGCGTGTGACCGTCGACGGCTACATCATCACCGGCAAGCGCGCTGATGGCGATAATTTCAAGACCGTGCGTCCGGCCATTACCGACAACGGCCTGATTGGCGACCTGGTCGACAATCACGTCATCATCGAAGGCAAGCAGCCTGAGCAGCAGAGCATCTGGACACAACTGCTGGTAGCGAGCTTCCCGATCCTGGTGATCATCGCCGTGTTCATGTTCTTCATGCGCCAGATGCAGGGCGGAGCGGGGGGCAAGGGCGGGCCGATGAGCTTCGGCAAGAGCAAGGCGCGCCTGCTGTCCGAAGACCAGGTCAAGACCACCCTGGCCGACGTTGCAGGTTGCGACGAAGCCAAGGAAGAAGTCGGCGAGCTGGTCGAGTTCCTGCGCGACCCGGGCAAGTTCCAGCGCCTGGGCGGCCGTATTCCGCGTGGCGTGCTGATGGTCGGCCCGCCCGGTACCGGTAAGACCTTGCTAGCCAAGGCCATCGCCGGTGAGGCGAAGGTGCCTTTCTTCACCATTTCCGGTTCGGACTTCGTGGAAATGTTCGTCGGTGTCGGCGCCAGCCGTGTGCGCGACATGTTCGAACAGGCCAAGAAGCACGCCCCGTGCATCATCTTCATCGACGAGATCGACGCCGTTGGTCGCCACCGTGGCGCTGGCATGGGTGGCGGTCACGACGAACGTGAGCAAACCCTCAACCAGTTGCTGGTGGAGATGGACGGCTTCGAGATGAACGATGGCATCATCGTCATCGCCGCTACCAACCGTCCGGACGTGCTCGACCCGGCGCTGCTGCGCCCCGGCCGCTTCGACCGTCAGGTGGTGGTGGGCCTGCCGGATATTCGTGGTCGCGAACAGATCCTCAAGGTGCACATGCGCAAGGTGCCGGTCGGCGAGAACGTCAACCCGGCGGTCATTGCCCGTGGTACCCCTGGCTTCTCCGGTGCTGACCTGGCCAACCTGGTCAACGAGGCCTCGCTGTTTGCCGCGCGCGCCAACAAGCGCCTGGTCGAAATGAAAGAGTTCGAACTGGCCAAGGACAAGATCATGATGGGCGCCGAGCGCAAGACCATGGTCATGTCCGAGAAAGAAAAGCAGAACACTGCCTACCATGAGGCTGGCCACGCCATTGTCGGTCGCCTGGTGCCTGAGCACGATCCGGTCTACAAGGTTTCGATCATTCCGCGTGGCCGTGCCCTGGGCGTGACCATGTTCCTGCCGGAAGAAGACCGCTACAGCCTGTCCAAGCGCGCACTGATCAGCCAGATCTGCTCGCTGTACGGGGGCCGTATTGCCGAGGAAATGACCTTGGGCTTCGACGGCGTCACTACCGGTGCGTCCAACGACATCATGCGTGCCAGCCAGATCGCCCGCAACATGGTGACCAAGTGGGGCCTTTCCGAAAAACTCGGGCCGCTGATGTACGCCGAGGAAGAAGGCGAGGTGTTCCTGGGTCGCAGTGCTGCGAGCCAGCACGCCAGCGTTTCCGGCGAAACCGCCAAGCTGATCGACTCGGAAGTGCGCAGCATCATCGACCAGTGCTACGCCACGGCCAAGCAGCTGCTCACCGACAACCGTGACAAGCTCGATGCCATGGCCGAAGCGCTGATGAAGTACGAGACCATCGACGCCGAGCAGATTGACGATATCATGGCTGGCCGTACCCCCCGCGAACCGCGCGACTGGGATGATGACTCGGCTTCGGGCAAACCAGCTGCCCAAGGTGATCGCCCGGAATCGCCGATCGGCGGTCCAGCGGCTCAACACTAAGGGCATCTATGAGCTCAGTGCAGTACCCGACCCGGTTGCCTTGCGGCAACCGGGTTCTTGATTTGTCGCGTACCCATGTCATGGGTATTCTCAATATCACCCCTGATTCCTTCTCCGATGGCGGGCGCTTCAACCAGCGCGACGAGGCGTTGCGTCATGCCGAAGCGATGGTTGCCGCAGGCGCCACGCTGATCGACATCGGCGGCGAGTCCACGCGGCCGGGCGCGCGCGCGGTATCGGTAACCGAGGAGCTGGAGCGGGTAGCCCCCATGGTCGAGGCGATCAACAGCCGACTCGACGTGGTCATCTCGGTCGATACCTCCACCCCAGCCGTCATGCGTGAATCGGCGCGCCTCGGTGCAGGGTTGATCAACGACGTGCGTGCCCTGGAGCGCGATGGCGCCCTGGACGCAGCCGCGGATACCGGCCTGCCGGTATGCCTCATGCACATGCGTGGCGAGCCGGGTAACATGCAGGACGACCCGCATTACGAAGATGTGACCGCCGACGTTACGCGCTACCTTGAACAGCGAATGGTCGCCTGCGCCGCGGCGGGCATCGACGCAAACAGAATCATCCTTGATCCGGGCTTCGGTTTCGCCAAGACACTGGCGCACAATCTGAGCCTGTTCAAGCACATGGAAGCGCTCTATCGCCTTGGGCGCCCGCTGCTGGTGGGTGTTTCGCGCAAGAGCATGATCGGCCTGACGCTGGAACGTCCGGTCGGCGAGCGGTTGTATGGCAGCCTTGCGCTGGCGGCGTTGGCCATGATCAAGGGGGCGAGCATCCTTCGTGTCCATGACGTGGCCGAAACCGTTGATGTGGTGCGCATGATCGCTGCGGTGCAAAACGCCGAATAAGAACATTGGAGTCCCTATGAGCAGAAAATACTTTGGTACCGACGGCATTCGTGGCCGCGTCGGCGAATACCCGATCACGCCTGACTTCATGCTGAAGCTTGGCTGGGCGGCCGGCATGGCCTTCCGCAAGCAAGGCCACTGCCGAGTGCTGGTTGGCAAAGACACGCGTATCTCCGGCTACATGTTCGAGTCCGCACTCGAAGCCGGCCTGTCCGCGGCAGGTGCCGATGTGATGCTGCTCGGGCCGATGCCTACGCCGGCCATCGCCTACCTGACGCGTACCTTCCACGCCGAAGCCGGCATCGTCATCAGCGCCTCGCACAACCCGCACGATGACAATGGCATCAAGTTCTTCTCGGGCCAAGGGACCAAGCTGCCGGACGAAGTCGAGTTGATGATCGAGGAATTGCTCGATCAGCCGATGACCGTTGTCGAGTCGGGCAAGCTGGGCAAGGTTTCGCGCATCAACGATGCAGCCGGCCGCTACATCGAGTTCTGCAAGAGCAGCGTGCCGACCAGCACCAGCTTCGACGGCCTCAAGCTGGTTGTCGATTGCGCCCACGGTGCCACCTACAAGGTCGCGCCAAGCGTTTTCCGCGAGCTGGGTGCCGAAGTAACCGTGCTGCATGCCCAGCCAGACGGCCTGAACATCAACGAAGGCTGTGGCTCGACTCACATTGAATCGCTTCAGGCTGCCGTGCTGGTAGGCCATGCCGACCTGGGCATTGCCTTTGACGGTGATGGCGACCGCGTGCTGATGGTCGACCACACCGGCGCCATCGTTGATGGTGACGAACTGCTGTTCATCATTGCTCGCGACCTGCAGGAGCGTGGAAAGCTGCAGGGCGGGGTGGTGGGCACGCTGATGAGCAACCTGGGCCTGGAGCTTGCGCTGAAGGAACTGGATGTTCCGTTCGTGCGGGCGAAGGTCGGTGACCGTTACGTCATGGCAGAGCTGCTGGAGCGTGAGTGGCTGGTCGGTGGCGAAAACTCCGGGCACGTCGTGTGCTGCAACCACACTACCACCGGTGATGCGATCATCGCAGCGCTGCAGGTATTGATGGCACTCAAGCGTCGTGGCGAAACTCTGGCGCAGGCTCGTCAGGCCCTGCGCAAGTGCCCGCAGGTGCTTATCAACGTGCGCTATGGCGCCAGCAAGGTCGACCCGCTGGAGCACCCGGCGGTCAAGGAAGCCAGTGCCAAGGTGACCGAGGCCTTGGCAGGCCGCGGCCGCGTGCTGCTGCGAAAATCCGGTACCGAGCCGTTGGTGCGGGTGATGGTCGAGGGCGAGGACGAAAGCCAGGTGCGTGCGCACGCAGAAGCGTTGGCCAAACTGGTCGGCGAAGTTTGTGTCTGAAGGCGCTTGCCAGCGCAGATAGGGTTGGGTACTATCTGCGCCCACTTTGACCGACGAGGTAAAGCATGCGTCGCCCTATGGTAGCTGGTAACTGGAAGATGCACGGTACCCGCGCTAGCGTCGCTGAGCTGACCGAAGGCTTGAGAAATCTGGCCTTGCCGAGCGGAGTGGAAGTCGTTGTATTTCCACCGGCCTTGTTCATCAATCAAGTGATCGATGGCCTGGCAGGTAAGGAAATTACTGTCGGCGCACAGAATTCTGCAGTACAACCCGAACAGGGTGCGCTGACCGGAGAAGTTGCTCCGGAACAGCTGGTTGAAGCAGGCTGCAAGTTGGTGTTGATTGGTCATTCGGAGCGTCGCCAGGTCATTGGTGAAACCGACGAAGTGCTCAATCGCAAGTTTGCAGCGGCCCAGGCCAAAGGTTTGAAACCAGTGCTTTGCATCGGGGAAACCCTTGAAGAGCGCGAGGCTGGCAAAACGCTCGAAGTTGTCGGGCGTCAACTAAGCAGTATCATCGAGGCATTCGGTGTTAAGGCTTTTGCCAATGCAGTAATTGCCTATGAGCCTGTATGGGCCATCGGTACCGGCCTTACGGCCACGCCACAGCAGGCCCAGGATGTGCACGCAGCCATCCGTAGCCAGTTGGCGGCAAAAGATGCTGAAGTGGCTGCGAAGGTGCAGTTGCTCTACGGCGGCAGCGTGAAGGCGGCCAATGCGGCCGAACTGTTCGGCATGCCGGATATCGATGGGGGGCTCATTGGTGGAGCTTCCCTGAACGCAGACGAATTCGGTGCAATTTGTCGCGCCGCAGGAAACTGAACAAATGCTGGAAACAGTCATCGTTGTTTTTCATCTGTTGGCAGCGCTGTCGCTTGTAGTGCTGGTTCTGTTGCAACAGGGTAAAGGTGCGGAAGCAGGTGCATCTTTCGGCGCGGGTGCTTCAAATACCGTGTTCGGGAGCCAGGGTTCTGCAACGTTTCTGAGTAAATTAACTGCTATACTCGCTGCCACTTTCTTTTTGACAGCACTTGGGTTAGGATACTTCGCGAAGCAACAAGCTCACCAGCTTAGCCAAGCAGGTCTTCCAGATCCAGCAGTGCTAGAAGTGAAAGAGCCGCAGAAACCGGCAGTTAATGATGATGTACCGGTGCTCCAGCAGCAGAAGAGTGAAACCACTCCTAACACGGGTGATGTACCTCCTCCGGCACAAGAGCAGAAGTAACGGGTTTCAAGTAGTAGTATTGCCGAGGTGGTGGAATTGGTAGACACGCAACCTTGAGGTGGTTGTGCCCATAGGGTGTAGGGGTTCGAGTCCCCTTCTCGGTACCAATTAAAGCTTGAGAGCCCGCTTTAGCGGGCTTTCTTGCAGGTGAAGGTTCGGATTTGACCCTCAAGAGGGTTCGGTCTTATACTTTTGCCCCAGCTTTGTCGCGGGGTGGAGCAGCTTGGTAGCTCGTCGGGCTCATAACCCGAAGGTCGTTGGTTCAAATCCAGCCCCCGCAACCAGCTTCAGCGGAGCCCCTTTTCAGGGGCTTTTTGCTAACCGAACAGTTTTCGGCGTCGTTGTCCAACGGCGCTTTCAGGGATGGGCGCTTCGCCCATTTTTTATTTGCACAGCATGCACGAGGGGGTTCAGGTGTCGAGCAAGCTAGAACAGTTGCAGGCCTTGTTGGCCCCGGTTGTCGAGGGTCTGGGCTATCAATGCTGGGGGATCGAATACGTTTCCCAGGGTAAGCATTCGGTACTGCGCATCTACATCGACAAGGAAGGCGGCATCTTGGTGGACGACTGCGAAGCGGTCAGCCGTCAGGCCAGCGCAATTCTCGATGTGGAAGATCCGATCAGCAGTGAATACACCCTCGAGGTGTCTTCTCCAGGCATGGATCGCCCACTGTTCACTCTGGAACAGTTTGCCTCGCATGCCGGCGAACAAGTGAAGATCAAGCTGCGCTCACCCTTCGAGGGTCGTCGTAACTTCCAGGGCCTTCTCCGCGGTGTGGAGGAGCAGGATGTGGTGGTCCAGGTGGACAATCAAGAATTCCTGTTGCCGATCGACTCGATCGACAAGGCCAATATTATTCCCAGTTTTGACTGAGACGTGCCGGGCCCGGCGGACTATCCGGGCCCAATGGCTTGCGCAAGGCGAGGCGTACGATGAGCAAAGAAGTACTGCTGGTTGTTGAATCGGTATCCAACGAAAAAGGTGTACCGCCCGGCGTCATTTTCGAAGCGCTGGAAGTGGCACTGGCCACTGCAACCAAAAAACGTTTTGAAGACGAAGTCGACCTGCGTGTGGAAATCAACCGCCACACCGGTAGCTACGAGACCTTCCGTCGCTGGACCGTGGTCGACGAAGCCGATCTTGATGATCCGGCGATCGAGACCTGGTTGAGCAAGATTCACGAAACCCACCCTGAAGCCAAGGTTGGTGACGTGATCGAAGAGAAGATCGAGTCCATCGAATTCGGTCGTATTGCCGCCCAGACCGCCAAGCAGGTCATCGTGCAGAAGGTCCGTGAGGCCGAGCGTGCCCAGGTGGTCGATGCCTACCGCGAGCGCGTTGGCGAGATCATCTCCGGTACCGTCAAAAAGGTTACCCGCGACAACGTCATCGTTGACCTGGGCAACAACGCCGAGGCCCTGCTGGCCCGCGAAGACATCATTCCGCGCGAGACCTTCCGTGTTGGCGTGCGCCTGCGTGCGCTGCTCAAGGAAATTCGCACCGAGAACCGTGGCCCACAGCTGATCCTGTCGCGCACCGCGCCACAGATGCTGATCGAGCTTTTCCGCATCGAAGTGCCGGAAATTGCCGAGGGCCTCATCGAAGTCATGGCTGCATCCCGTGATCCGGGTTCGCGAGCCAAGATCGCCGTCCGCTCCAAGGACAAGCGCATCGACCCGCAAGGCGCCTGTATCGGCATGCGTGGTTCGCGCGTCCAGGCCGTATCCGGGGAGTTGGGTGGTGAGCGTGTGGATATCGTCCTGTGGGACGATAACCCGGCGCAGTTCGTCATCAACGCCATGTCGCCGGCTGAAGTCGCGGCGATCATCGTTGATGAAGATGCCCATGCCATGGACATCGCCGTTGCCGAGGACAACCTGGCCCAGGCCATTGGTCGTGGCGGTCAGAACGTTCGCCTGGCCAGTCAGCTGACCGGCTGGACCCTGAACGTGATGACCGAAAAGGACATCCAGGCCAAGCAGCAGGCCGAAACCGGTGACATCCTGCGCAATTTCATCGATGAACTGGAAGTCGACGAGGAGCTGGCCCAAGTGCTGGTCGACGAAGGCTTCACCAGCCTCGAAGAAATTGCCTACGTACCGTTGGAAGAAATGCTCAACATCGATGGCTTTGACGAAGATATCGTCAACGAGCTCCGCGCTCGAGCCAAGGACCGTTTGTTGACCAAGGCCATCGCTACCGAAGAAAAACTGGCAGACGCCCATCCGGCTGACGACCTGCTCTCCCTCGAGGGTATGGACAAGGACCTGGCGGCGGAACTGGCGGTGCGCGGCGTGGTTAACCGCGAAGACCTGGCCGAGCAGTCGATCGACGATCTGCTCGACATCGACGGCATCGACGAAGAGCGTGCCGGCAAGTTGATCATGGCCGCCCGAGCCCACTGGTTCGAGTAATTAGGCGCGGCCTGAGGAGAGAAGTGCATGACGCAAGTCACGGTGAAAGAACTGGCCCAAGAGGTCGAGGCACCGGTAGAGCGCCTGCTGCAGCAGATGCGTGAGGCAGGTCTGCCGCACACCGACGCCGGTCAGGTAGTGACCGACAATGAGAAGCAGACCTTGCTGACTCATTTGAAGAGCAGCCACAAGAGCAAGGCGGAAGAGCCGCGCAAGATTACCTTGCAGCGCAAAACCACCAGCACCCTGCGTGTCGCCGGTAGCAAGAGCATCAGCGTAGAAGTACGCAAGAAGAAAGTATTCGTGCAGCGCAGCCCGGAAGAAATCCAGGCTGAGCAGAAGCGTGAGCTGGAAGAGCGCCGCGCGGCTGAAAACGCCGCTCGCGAGAAGGTCGAGGCCGAAGTTCGCCAGCGCAACGAAGAGCAGGCTCGCCGTCAGGCCGCCGAAACCGCTGCTGCAGCCCCTGCGCCTGCCGCCAAGCCAGAGGCGGCACCTGCCGCTGCCCCGGCCCCGGTAGTTGCCGACGCCCCGGCGTCCGAAGACGCCGCAGCCCGTGCTGCCGAGCGCAAGAAGGACGAAGCCCGTCGCAACGAAGGCCGCACCCGTGACGAAGACCGTCGTGGTGGCGAGCGTCGTGGCGAGGCCCCGCGCGTGTCGATCAAGGTCAAGGTCAAGGAGAAGGAAAAGGCTCCGACTCCTCGTGCCGCACCGCGCACCACCGATGAAGAGAGCGATGGCGTACGCCGTGGCCGGGGTGGCAAGAGCAAGCTGAAGAAGCGCAACCAGCACGGCTTCCAGAACCCGACCGGTCCGGTCATCCGTGACGTGACCATCGGCGAGACCATCACCGTCTCGGAACTGGCCCAACAGATGTCGGTCAAGGCCGCTGAAGTGGTCAAGTTCATGTTCAAGCTGGGTACCCCGGTCACCATCAACCAGGTGCTCGACCAGGAAACCGCTCAGCTGGTCGCCGAAGAACTGGGCCACAAAGTGACCCTGGTCAGCGATACCGCCCTGGAAGACTCCCTGGCCGAATCGCTGAAGTTCGAAGGTGAAGTCGAATCGCGTGCGCCGGTCGTTACCGTCATGGGTCACGTTGACCACGGTAAGACCTCGCTGCTCGACTACATCCGTCGTGCCAAGGTTGCCGCTGGCGAAGCCGGTGGTATTACCCAGCACATCGGTGCCTACCACGTGGAAACCGACCGCGGCATGGTCACCTTCCTCGATACCCCAGGCCACGCTGCGTTCACCGCGATGCGTGCCCGTGGTGCCAAGGCTACCGACATCGTCATCCTGGTGGTGGCGGCGGACGACGGCGTGATGCCGCAAACCCGCGAAGCCGTTCAGCATGCCAAGGCAGCTGGCGTTCCGCTGGTGGTTGCAGTGAACAAGATCGACAAGCCGGGTGCCGATATCGATCGCATCCGCAACGAGCTTGCTGTCGAAGGCGTGACCTCCGAGGACTGGGGTGGTGATACTCCGTTCGTCAAGGTTTCGGCCAAGATGGGTACCGGCGTCGACGAACTGCTCGAGGCTGTACTGCTGCAGGCCGAGATCCTGGAACTGACCGCTACCCCGACCGCTCCAGGTCGTGGTGTGGTTGTCGAATCTCGCCTGGACAAGGGCCGTGGCCCGGTCGCGACCATCCTGGTTCAGGACGGTACCCTGCGTCAGGGCGACATGGTCCTGTGCGGTTCCAACTATGGCCGCGTGCGCGCCATGCTCGACGAGAACGGCAAGCCTGTGAAAGAAGCCGGCCCTTCGATCCCGGTCGAGATCCTCGGCCTGGACGGTACCCCGGAAGCCGGTGACGAGCTGTCCGTGGTTGCCGACGAGAAGAAGGCTCGTGAAGTTGCCCTGTTCCGTCAAGGCAAGTACCGCGAGGTCAAGCTGGCCCGTGCTCACGCCGGCAAGCTGGAAAACATCTTCGAGACCATGGGTCAGGAAGAGAAGAAGACCCTCAACATCGTCCTCAAGACCGACGTGCGTGGTTCCCTGGAAGCACTGCAGGGTTCGCTGTCGGGCTTGGGCAACGACGAAGTTCAGGTGCGCGTGATCGGTGGCGGCGTCGGTGGTATCACCGAAAGCGACGCCAACCTGGCGCTGGCTTCGAATGCAGTACTGTTCGGCTTCAACGTGCGTGCCGATGCCGGCGCGCGCAAGATCGTCGAGCAGGAAGGTCTGGATATGCGTTACTACAACGTGATCTACGACATCATCGAAGACGTCAAGAAGGCCCTGACCGGCATGCTCGGCAGCGATGTTCGCGAGAACATCCTGGGTGTCGCCGAAGTACGTGACGTGTTCCGTTCGCCGAAGTTCGGCGCCATCGCTGGCTGTATGGTCATCGAGGGTACCGTGTACCGCAACCGTCCGATCCGCGTACTGCGCGAAGACGTTGTGATCTTCGAAGGCGAGCTGGAGTCGCTGCGTCGCTTCAAGGACGACGCCTCCGAAGTACGTAACGGCATGGAGTGCGGTATTGGCGTGAAGAGCTACAACGACGTCAAGGTCGGCGACAAGATCGAAGTCTTCGAGAAAGTCCAGGTTGCTCGTACCCTTTAAGGGTGAGCAGGGCGCCAGCCCCCGCCGCAGGGCGGTGGGCAGCGCCTCAGTAGGTAGCGCCCGGTCAGGCTTCAGCCTGACCGGGCGTTTGCCGCTTTAAGTTACAGGTAGCAAGAATGGCAAAAGAATATAGCCGTACCCAACGCATCGGCGACCAGATGCAGCGCGAGCTGTCGGAGCTGATCCGCCGTGAAGTCAAAGACCCGCGCGTCGGCCTGGTGACCATCACTGCCGTCGATGTCAGCCGTGATCTGGGCCACGCCAAGGTGTTCATCACCGTGATGGGCCAGGACGGCGCCGACGCCGTACCGCAGACCCTCAAGGCCCTGACCAGCGCCGCGAGCTTCCTGCGCCTGCACCTGGGCCGTGTGATGCAACTGCGCAGCGTGCCGCAACTGCACTTCCACTTCGACGAAAGCGTCAGCCGTGGTGCCCACCTGTCGGCACTGATCGAGCGCGCGGTCGCCGAAGACCGTCTGCACAAGGATGCCGACAAGCTGGACGCCGAGGAGTAAGCGGTGGCCCAGGTCAAACGTATCCGCCGCAACGTCAGCGGCATCATCCTGCTCGACAAGCCGCTGGGCTTCACCTCCAACGCCGCCCTGCAAAAGGTGCGCTGGCTGCTCAATGCGGAAAAGGCCGGTCACACCGGCAGCCTCGATCCGCTGGCAACCGGCGTGCTGCCGCTGTGCTTTGGCGAAGCGACCAAGTTTTCGCAG
Organism: Pseudomonas sp. C5pp; assembly: GCF_000814065.1. NCBI lineage: Bacteria > Pseudomonadati > Pseudomonadota > Gammaproteobacteria > Pseudomonadales > Pseudomonadaceae > Pseudomonas > Pseudomonas sp. C5pp. The sequence goes on from NZ_JWLN01000011.1 coordinate 182,800, forward strand.
TACCTGCTCGATTCCGACAAGGGCTACGAAACGGTCATGCAGATGGGGCAGACTACCAACACCGGCGATGCCGAAGGTGAAGTGCTGCAGACCCGTGAGGTGACCGTTGGTCGCGCCGACATCGAGGCCCTGCTGCCGCGTTTTCGTGGCCAGATCAGCCAGATACCGCCGATGTACTCGGCGCTCAAGCGTGATGGCCAGCCGCTTTACAAGCTGGCACGTGCAGGAGAGGTAGTGGAGCGCGAGGCGCGTTCTGTTACTATTGGCCGCTTGGAGTTGCTCGAGTGCGAAGGCACCCGTGCACGGCTGAGCGTAGGATGCAGCAAAGGCACCTATATCCGCACCCTGGTGGAGGATATCGGTGAGGCCCTTGGCTGTGGCGCCTATGTCGCCGAGCTGCGCAGGACCCAGGCCGGGCCTTTCGCGCTGGCACAGACGGTCACCCTCGAGGAACTCGAACAGGCCCATGCCGAAGGCGGCAACGAAGCGCTCGACCGCTTCCTGATGCCTTCGGACAGCGGCCTGCAGGACTGGCCACTGGTGTGCCTGTCCGAGCACAGTGCGTTCTACTGGCTGCATGGGCAGGCGGTACGCGCGCCGGACGCGCCGCAATTTGGCATGGTCCGGGTACAGGATCACAATGCGCGCTTCATCGGTATCGGTGAAGTGAGCGAAGACGGGCGCATTGCGCCGCGTCGGCTGATTCGGTCGGAATGACCGAAACCGCGGGGTCGGGCAGTTGCCAGGCCCCACGGCACCAAGGGTGGCTGTCAGTAGGCACGGTCACACCTTTTTTATTAATACAGGGATTTGTCCCTGGCCTATTGGACCCCGCATGCGGGATCCGTTATCAGGAGAAGCCAAATGGCCCTCAGCGTTGAAGAAAAAGCTCAGATCGTTGCCGAATACCAGCAAGCCGCCGGCGATACCGGTAGCCCGGAAGTGCAGGTTGCTCTGCTGACCGCCAACATCAACAAGCTGCAAGGCCACTTCAAGGCCAACGACAAAGACCACCACTCCCGTCGTGGTCTGATCCGTATGGTCAACCAGCGTCGTAAGCTGCTGGACTACCTGAAGGGCAAAGACACCACTCGTTACAGCGCCCTGATCGGTCGCCTGGGTCTGCGTCGCTAATAGCGGCCTGGCCAGTGGTGTGCATGGCGTGTCGCAGGCTTCGGCAGGGCTGTTTTGCAGTGCTGCCGTTGGACACGCCACGCGTATCTCCGAGGTTGGCAGCCTGGCAATGCTGAGCGGATTTTCCGCTTGGTGCCAGGCTCCCAGCCTCGTGTTGTATCTGGACGGTCAATGGGGCCGATTCCCCGTTCTGCCCAAGAATTCGCAAGAAACCAGTTCCCCCAGAGCCACTGAAAAAAGGTAGGAAACCGTGAACCCGGTAATCAAGACATTCCAGTTCGGTCAGTCGACCGTTACTCTCGAAACGGGCCGTATTGCCCGTCAGGCAACCGGCGCCGTGCTGGTTACCGTCGACAACGACGTCACCGTGCTGGTGACCGTGGTCGGTGCCAAACAGGCCGATCCAGGCAAGGGCTTCTTCCCGCTGTCGGTCCACTACCAGGAAAAGACCTACGCCGCCGGCAAGATCCCGGGTGGCTTCTTCAAGCGTGAAGGCCGTCCTTCCGAGAAAGAGACCCTGACCTCGCGCCTGATCGACCGTCCGATCCGTCCGCTGTTCCCGGAAGGCTTCATGAACGAAGTGCAGGTTGTCTGCACCGTGGTTTCCACCAGCAAGAAGACCGACCCGGACATCGCTGCGATGATCGGTACCTCGGCCGCCCTGGCCATCTCCGGCATTCCGTTCGAAGGCCCGATCGGCGCCGCTCGCGTTGCCTTCCACGAAAGCACCGGCTACCTGCTGAACCCGACCTACGAGCAACTGGCTGCCTCGAGCCTGGACATGGTCGTTGCCGGTACCGAATCGGCTGTACTGATGGTTGAGTCGGAAGCCAAAGAGCTGACCGAAGACCAGATGCTGGGCGCCGTGCTGTTCGCCCACGACGAATTCCAGGCCGTGATCCAGGCCGTCAAGGAACTGGCTGCCGAAGCCGGCAAGCCGACCTGGGACTGGCAGCCAGCCCCGGCCAACGTCGAGCTGATGAACCTGGTACGTGCCGAGTTCGGCGAAGCCGTTTCGCAGGCCTACACCATCACCCAGAAGGCTGACCGCTACAACCGCCTGGGCCAGCTGCGCGACGAGGCTGTTGCCCGTCTGAGCAACGAAGAGACCGGCCCGTCCGCCGGCGCCATCAAGGAAATCTTCGGCGAGCTGGAATACCGCACCGTCCGTGAGAACATCGTCAACGGCAAACCGCGTATCGACGGTCGTGACACCCGCACCGTGCGCCCGCTGAACATCGAAGTCGGCGTATTGCCGAAGACTCACGGTTCGGCGCTGTTCACCCGTGGCGAAACCCAGGCCCTGGTCGTTGCGACCCTGGGTACTGCCCGTGACGCCCAGCTGCTGGACACCCTGGAAGGCGAGAAAAAAGACCCGTTCATGCTGCACTACAACTTCCCGCCATTCTCGGTGGGTGAGTGCGGTCGCATGGGCGGCGCTGGCCGTCGTGAAATCGGCCACGGTCGCCTGGCCCGTCGTGGCGTGCAGGCCATGCTGCCGAGCGACAGCGAGTTCCCGTACACCATCCGCGTGGTATCGGAAATCACCGAATCCAACGGTTCCAGCTCCATGGCTTCGGTCTGTGGTGCTTCCCTGGCCCTGATGGACGCTGGTGTACCGATGAAGGCACCGGTTGCCGGTATCGCCATGGGCCTGGTCAAGGAAGGTGACAAGTTCGCCGTCCTGACCGACATCCTGGGTGACGAAGACCACCTGGGCGACATGGACTTCAAGGTAGCCGGTACCGCCAAGGGTGTTACCGCGCTGCAGATGGACATCAAGATCAACGGTATCACCGAAGAGATCATGGAGATCGCCCTGGGCCAGGCCCTGGAAGCGCGCCTGAATATCCTCGGCCAGATGAACCAGATCATCGCCCAGTCGCGTAGCGAGCTGTCGGCCAACGCCCCGACCATGATCGCAATGAAGATCGACACCGACAAGATCCGTGACGTCATCGGTAAAGGCGGCGCCACCATTCGCGCCATCTGCGAAGAGACCAAGGCTTCGATCGACATCGAAGACGATGGCTCGATCAAGATCTTCGGCGAAACCAAGGAAGCGGCAGATGCTGCCAAGCAACGCATCCTGGGCATTACCGCCGAAGCCGAGATCGGCAAGATCTACGTCGGCAAGGTCGAGCGCATCGTCGACTTCGGTGCGTTCGTAAACATCCTGCCTGGCAAGGACGGCCTGGTGCACATCTCCATGCTGAGCGATGCTCGCGTCGAGAAAGTCACCGACATCCTGAAAGAAGGCCAGGAAGTCGAAGTACTGGTACTGGACGTGGATAACCGCGGCCGTATCAAGCTGTCGATCAAGGACGTTGCCGCGGCCAAGGCCTCGGGCGTCTAAGCGACCGCCACGCAACAGGAAAAGGGCCCTTCGGGGCCCTTTTTTCATGGGCGAAAGGGAACCTTTTGCGGACTTGCATCTTGCATGCAGGTTTACCGTGCAGATTGCAAAATGCACGACGACGGGAGTGCTGGTTTTTCGCTAACTTATTGATTTGAAAGGAAACAAGCGAGACGGAAAAGCTGGCACAGCGCATGCAACTACCTCCATATCTGACGCCAGGACATACGGCGCAGACCTTTCGAAAAAACAGGAGTGACTCACATGAAGAAGTTCGCCATTGCTGCCGCTACTGCTACCGCCCTGACCCTGACCATGGCTAACGGCGCATTCGCTGCGGAGCCAACCCAGGCTCCAGTCATGTTGGCTGCCAACACCGTGGATAACGCCAAGCAGGAAGGTTCCGACACCTGGATCACTACCAAGGTGAAAGCGGACCTGCTGACTGAAAAAGGTATTCCAGGCAGCGACATCAAAGTCGAGACCAGCCAAGGCGTCGTCTCGCTGTCGTCTGACGTGGCGATCACTCAATCCCAGAAAGAAGAAGCAGTACGCATCACCAAGAACATCAAGGGCGTGAAAAGCGTCATGTCTGACGGCCTGAAAGCCGAATAAGGAATGTCCCGTCGGCCAAACGGATTTGGCCACCTTCGCTCCGAGCCCCGGCTATTTGCCGGGGCTTTTCATTGGCGGCTAGTACACCGGGTTACGCGCGATCACATCGCTCTCGAAGCATTCCTGCTCGACGATCAGCGGCTCGACCAATGGCCGGCTATCGCGAAAGTGCGCGGTCTGGGTATGCGCTTCATAGGCTGCATCGTCGCGGTAGATCTCGTACAGGTAGATCACCTCCGGGTCGACCCGGTCCTGCGACACATCGAACACCAGGCAACCAGGTTCGGTGGCGACGGAAGCCGCGGCATTGACCTTGATCGCGGTCAGGAAATCCTCGGCGCAACCGGGCTTCACACGGGTCTTGATGAACAGACTATACACAAGGCTCTCCTTTTGTTTTAAATTCTATTGTGAATTGTATACAAAAATGGAGCCTCGCCAATGTCCGAATTGCCTGCACGCCCTGGCCGCCTGAACGGCCTGCGCCATATTGCCTTGTTGGTGCCCAACCTTGAGGAGTGCGAACGATTCTACGTCGATGTGCTGGGCATGGAAGTGCTGAACCGCGCCAACGAAGACCTGGTGTATCTCACTTGTGGTAACGACAACCTGTCGCTGGGGCGCGGGGCTGGGGCGGCCAATGGGTTGCAGACCTTGGACCACTATGGGTTCATCGTCGATAGCGTGGAGGAGCTGGAGGCCTGGTACCAGTATTTCAAGGCCCATGGCGTGACCCTGCTGGACCGGCCGTTCAACCATGGTGACGGGGCGCGCAGCTTCCACCTGCTGGACCCGGCAGGGAACAAGGTGCAGCCGTTGTACCACCCGGCGGTGTCGGGGCAGCGGTTGGTGTGAGGCCTGTACCGGCCTCTTCGCGGGCTTGCCCGCTCCCACAGGGATTGCGCACAGCTCAAGGCCGGCGCATACCTTGTGGGAGTGGGTTTACCCGCGAAGAGGCCAGCCCTGCTAGTAGAAGTTACTCGGCATCCAGATGCATCGGCGTCACCACCCGCCCATCGCTCTCGGCCTGGCCCAGGTTGGTATCGATGAAGTACACCCGGTCATCTTCCAGCTGGCCTTTGTCTACCAGGTAATCCTTGATGCTGCTGGCCCGCTCCTGGCCCAGCGTGCGCAGTAGCGCAGTACTCTCGGCCCAGGACTTGATCACCGCCTCGCGCAGCTTGGCGGTGCGCTCGTCGCGGCCCAATTGCTCCCATTCCGCAGGCGGCTGTTGCTTCAGGCGGTTACGGTAGATGCCTTCGAGCATCGCCGGTTTTTCGCTGTCGTCGACCACCAGCATCGAGGCATTGGCCGGTACCTTGTCACCGCGGCGCTGCAGGATCTTGTACCAGGTGGCCTGGTACTCACGCTCCAGGCGCTGCTGGGCTATCAGCGGGCCGTCGCTGGCCTGGGCGCTGGTGCCTTCGATTTCCAGGCGCAGCTCCGGGCGTTCCTTCAGGGCCGACGCCAATTTGTCCAACGATGCCTGGGCGTCGCCACTAAGCTCGCTGGAGCCCGGGGCGAAGGACACATTGCCCAGATCTTCCGAGCCACCGCCGGCAACCAGCCCGCCAATGAACTTGAACGGCGCCTGCGCCGCACGCAACACCAGGTTGCGCAGGGTTTGCCAGACGATCGGCATCACGCTGAACTGCGGGTTGTTGAGGTCTCCGGATACCGGCAGCTCGATCGAGATCTTGCCTTCTGTATCCTTCAGCAGTGCCACCGCCAGGCGGATAGGGAGGTCCACTGCGTCCGGGCTGTCGACCTTCTCGCCCAACTGCAACTGCTCAACCACCACCTTGTTCTCGGCCTTCAGCTGGCCATTGGTGATCAGGTAATGCAGGTCGAGGTTGAGCCGGCCCTTGCGGATACGGAAGCCGGCGAACTTGCCGGAATAGGGTGTGAGTGTGGTCAGCTCGACCCGCTTGAAGCTAGTGGCGATATCCAGGCTGGCCAGCGGGTTGAACGGGTTGAGGGCGCCTTTGATGGTGACCGGCGCGTAGCGGTCGACCTTGCCCTTGACGTCGACCTTGGCCGGCACCGGCTTGCGATTGTCGATGGTGCCGATCCGGCCGTTCAGCTGCTGGATGGCCGTGGCGAAGTTGGGGGTGAGGGATAGGTCGGCGAAGTTGGCCGAGCCGTCGTTGATGTCGATCTGGCCGATGTGGATGCCCAGCGGCTTGTCGTTGCCGGCGGAGGCCGGCTTGGCCTGGCTGGTCGCCGGGGCGCCGGCCGGCTGCGGGATCAGCAGGTCGTTGATGTTGGTCGTGCGGTCTTCGTTGATGATGAAACGCGCATAGGGTTGCAGCAGGGTCACTTTGTCGATCGACAGCGCATCGCCGTGCACGTAGGACAGGCCGTCGACGTTCACCTGCTGCCATTTGACGAAGTCACGGCTCTTGATGGTGTCGAGGGTGTGCAGCTGGCTGACCTGTGCCTTGCCGGTAACACTGAAGGCCAGTGGTGCGGTGTTCTTCAGGTCGACCTTGAGGTCGCTGGCGAGCATGCCGCTGCGCAGCTCCAGCAGGATGAACGGGCTGATATAGGCCTGGGCCACTCGCAGGTCGATATCGCGGGTGCTCACGTCCAGCTTGGCCCAGATGGGCGCCAGGTTTACCTGGCCGGCCGCTTGCAGTTTGCCTTGCTTGCCCACGCCGGTATCGAGCTTGAGGGTGAAGGGCGATTTGTTGAGGCTGTCGAAACCTTGCAGGTCGGCGTTGAGCGGGCCGACGTCGAGGGCCACCGGCTCCTTCTGGGTACGGTCTGCCAAGTGCACCAGGTAGTTACGCAGTTGCACATCCTTGAGCAGCACCTGCCAGGGTTTGCTCGGCTCCTTGGCGGCTTGCTGTTCGGGCGTGGGCTCGGCGGCGGCCGGTTCGGCCTTTTCCTTCGGCGTAGCCTTGGCCGGCTGGCTGGCGAACAGTTTCTGCCAGTCGAGCTGGCCGTCCTTTTCCAGCGCGGCCCAGGTTTCCAGTTTTTCGCTGCGGATCTTGCCCACGGTGACCAGCTGCTTGACCAGATCGACCGAGGTTTCGCTTACTTCCAGGCTGGCCAGGCGTGCCAGCGGGCGGCCATCCGGGGCCTTGATGGCAAACGGGGCGATGCGCACCGACGCGTTGTCCAGCAACAGTTCGGTCTGCTTGGCGAGGTTGAGCTTGTAGTGGGTGTCGAGGCTGACCACGCCGTCTTCCAGCACCAGTGGCACGGCATCGCGCACATAGGGCCAGAATGCCTTCATCTTGCCTTCGGTGATCTTCAGTGTGCCTTCAGAGGCGATTGGCGCCAGGCTAAGGGTGCCTTTCCAGTCGATGCGCCCGCCGTTGGGGCCGATGGCCACCAGGGTCATGTCGGCATTGTCGTTGGGCAGGGTGCTGAGGTTTTTCAGCTCCAGGTTCATGTTGTCGTAGAGGAACTCGATCGGCTCGCTCGGGCGCAGGTCCTCGAAGTGCAGGTAGCCATCGCTGAGCTTGATGCTGCCGATGCGTAGCGGGAACGGGTCGCTGGGTGGCTCGTCAGGCTTGGCTTCGCTGGCTGGCAGTTTGAACAGGCGGGTCAGGTTGAGAGTACCGTCCTTGGCGAACAGCACTTCGTTGCGCGGTTTGACCAGTTCCACTGCGTCCAGGTGCAGGGCACCGCTCCATAGACTGTCGAGCGAAAGGTTGGCGTACAGCCGGTCGAAGCCGACCTGCTCCTTGCCAGGCTCGCCGATCTGCAGGCCCCACAGTGTCAGCTCGAGGCTGAAGGGGTTGAGTTCGATCCGTTCGAGGTGGGCAGGCACGGTTGCGTACTGGGCCAACTGTTGGTTGGCGATGCGCAGCGCGACACCGGGGAAAACGAAAAAGCCAAGAAGGCTGTAGAGGGCTACCAGGGCCAGCAGTGCGCCAGCGGCGCGAGTCAATCCTTTGTACATGTGTCGCTTCGTCTGTCTAAGCAGGAGAGCTTGGAGTATGGCACGTTAAATCAGTTCCGCTGAGGCGACCAGTTGACCTCATTCGATACCCATGCGCCGTTTGGCCCGGTGCGCCGAGCCGTCGCGCATCGCCCAGCGCAGTACTGGCGCAGTGCGTTGCAGGCCCAGGCGGATCATGCGCCGCTGCAACGGACCGTGCTGTAGCCCGAGCATGGTCTGGGCCCAGCCCGGCAGCAGGTCGATGCCGGCGTGCAGCATTAGCTTGCCCACCGGCTGCGCCAAGCGGCTGGGGGCGGGGGCATCGAGCAGGATGCCGACCACCTCATGGCTGCGTGCGTCGCAGTGCAACTGCGGACGCATGCGCTGCAGATAGTCCTCGACCTGCTGGCACGAGCGCGGCACGTCGCGGGCGCCAAGGCGCTCGGCAATCAATGCGATCTCTGCGTAGTAGGCATCCTGCTCGGCGCGCGCTAGTTGCGGGTTGCGGTAACGCAGGTGGGCGGCGAGAAAGCTGCTGACTTCTGCCACGTGCACCCAGGTCAGCAGGTCCGGGTCGCTGGCCGCATACGGGCGGCCATCCGGCGCGGTGCCGGTTACCTGCAGGTGGATGGTACGCACCTTGTCGATCAGCCACTCGGCATCGCGGGTGGCGCCGAAGGTGGTGCCCGAGATGAATTGGCTGGTGCGGCGCAGGCGACCGAGCAGGTCTTCACGGAAGTTGGAATGGTCCCACACCCCGGCCAGGGCCAGCGGGTGCAGCAGCTGCAGCATGAGGGCACTGATGCCACCGACCAGCATGCTCGGGAAGTCGCCATGTATCCGCCAGCTGATGCTGTGCGGGCCGAACAGCCCGGGGTCACCCTTGGGCGATTCCAGGTCGAGCTGGCCGAGGGCCAGCCCGGTAAGGCTCATGACCTGGGTTTCGATGCGGCGGCGAAGGGCTTCCATGGCGACCTGTGGTTCAGGGCGGCCATGGGCAACGGCCGCCGGTTACTGGTTGAGGCGTTTGTCGATCAGGCCCTGCACCACGCTGGGGTCGGCCAGGGTCGAGGTATCGCCCAGGTTGTCGAGTTCGTTGCAGGCGATCTTGCGCAGTATACGCCGCATGATCTTGCCTGAGCGTGTCTTGGGCAGCGCCGGAGCCCACTGGATCAGCTCGGGCTTGGCGAAACTGCCGATTTCCTTGCTGACCAGGGCCAGTAGCTCGGTCTTGAGCGCGTCGTCCGGCGTTACACCATTCATCGGTGTGACGAAGGCGTAAACGCCTTGGCCCTTGAGATCGTGGGGGTAACCGACCACCGCCGCTTCGGCAACGCTGTCATGCAGCACCAGCGCGCTTTCCACTTCGGCGGTACCGATACGATGACCGGAAACGTTGATCACGTCATCGATACGCCCGGTGATCCAGTAGTCTCCATCGGCATCGCGGCGGGCACCGTCGCCGGTGAAGTAATAGCCGGGCATCGGCTTGAAGTAGGTGTCGACCATGCGCTGATGGTCGCCATAGACACTTCGGATCTGCCCGGGCCAGCTGGCCTTGATCGCCAGCAGGCCGGCACCGGGGCCCTCGATGAGCTTGCCCTTTTCGTCCAGCAGCACTGGTTGTACGCCGAACATGGGCTGGGTGGCACAGCCGGGCTTGAGCGACTGCGAGCCGGGCAGCGGGGTGAGCATGATGCCGCCTGTCTCGGTCTGCCACCAGGTATCGACGATGGGGCAGCGCTTTAGCCCGACTTCTTCGAAATACCACTCCCAGGCTTCCGGGTTGATCGGCTCGCCGACGCTGCCCAGCAGGCGCAGGCTCTGGCGTGAAGTACTCTGCAGCGGCGCGGAGCCCTCGCGCATCAACGCGCGCAGGGCGGTCGGGGCGGTGTAGAAGATGTTCACCTTGTGTTTGTCCACCACTTGCCAGAAGCGCGAGGTGTCCGGGTAGTTGGGCACGCCTTCGAACATCAGCGAGATCGCGCCATTGGCCAGCGGGCCATAGACGATGTAGCTGTGGCCGGTTACCCAGCCGACATCGGCGGTGCACCAGAACACCTCGCCGTCACGGTAGTCGAACACCACCTTGAAGGTGAGGGTGGCCTGCAGCAGGTAGCCGCCGGTAGTGTGCAGCACGCCTTTGGGTTTGCCGGTGCTGCCGGAGGTGTAGAGGATGAACAGCGGGTCTTCTGCACCCATCGGCTCGGGAACGCAGTCGTCGCCGGCCTTTTCCGTTGCCTCGTGGTACCAGAGGTCGCGGCCGTCGGCCCAGACGATATCGCCGCCGGTACGGCGCACCACGAATACGCTGCTGACCGCGGGGCAACTGGCCAGGGCCTTGTCGACGTTCTGCTTCAGTGGGATGCGTTTGCCGCCGCGCACACCTTCATCGGCGGTGATCACCGTACGGCAGTCGGCATCGAGGATACGGTCGCGCAAGGCATCGGGCGAGAAGCCGCCGAACACCACCGAGTGGATGGCACCGATGCGGGTGCAGGCAAGCATGGCGAAGGCGGCCTCGGGGATCATCGGCATGTAGATGCACACCCTGTCGCCTTTCTTCACCCCGCGTGCTTTCAGTGCATTGGCCAGGCGGCAGACCTGGCGGTGCAGTTCGCGGTAGGTGATGGCCTTGGAATCCTTGGGGTCATCGCCTTCCCACAGCAGGGCGGTCTGTTCGCCGCGTCGGGCCAGGTGGCGGTCGACGCAGTTGTAGCTGACGTTGAGCTGGGCGCCGTCGAACCAGCGGGCGCTGCCGGTCTTCAGGTCGCATTGCTGCACGCTCGACCAGGGCTTGAACCACTCCAGGCGCTTGGCCTGTTCGGCCCAGAAGGTGTCGGGGTCATCCACCGACTGGCGGTAGAGGCGGCGGTACTCGTCGGGGGTTAGGGCGGCGGACTGGCTGACGGCCAGGGCCTGGGGGTAGTTGCGGATATCGAACATGGCGGGTGGTCCTGCTCTTGTAAGGGGCGATGGACTGCAACGGCTATTCGATAGGACAGTGTAGCCAGAGGTGATGTTCCTTGAGGGTAGACTCGGTCCCTGTAGGAGCGGCCTTG